>JAMPHV010000037.1:9425-21547 GCA_023663265.1 Bacteroides sp. | reverse complement strand
ATGCTTATTTTCATTTTAAGATGTGCGCTTTTACTTTTGTCATAACGATTTTTCCTTTTTTGCTTTGAATTTTGGGGAAACTTAAATTACAACGAAAAAACGACCCGTTTTCGACAGGTCGTTTTTTTTCAGCCCCTTGCTATTATTGCTTATCTGCGCTTTTTGGCGATAAATACGGCGGCTGCCGTTATTATCGCCGCCGAAACAACGCCGAGGGCGGGATAGCTTGCGGTGTTTACGTTTTTGTCCTCGTCCGCGGAGACGCCGCCGCTTTCGTATAGGCAGGTCTCGTACGATACGGGAGCCTCGGCGCTCGAAACGCTGTCCGAAACGGGAATCGGCTCCGCCTCGGTATACTCGTTTTCGGAAACGGAGGTATTTTCGCTCTGCGCCGTCTGAGCCGAAACGGCTTCCGCAGGAGCCTCCGCCGTCTCGGAGGCTGTATCGGAAGCGATATCGGAAACAACGTCGGGAGCGGTAAAGCCGCCGTGAGACGGGGAAGCGGGCAGGGGCTCCTCGGGAACCTCCGAGGTATCGGCGGTGGTCTCGTCAGACTTTTCGGACAAGTCCTCGGTGGTTATCACATACTCGCTGAAATGGTCGGTAAAGAACGAAAGAAAGCCGCCCGCCGCCTTTGCAAGCATATCGGTATACCCTCCGTTTTCCTCCTTGCGGTATACCCTGCAATCCTCGGCGTTCCAGCCCTCGGGAACGGGAAGCTTTACCTGCGCGGTCCCGTTAAGGTGTATCTCTACGCCGCCTACGGTAAGGGTAATATCGTAGGTAACGGAAACGTCGGTCCTTTCCTTTTCGGTCACGCTTACCGCCGTACCGTCGGGCACCGCCTCGGGCTCCGTAATTATCTCTACATCGGCGTCGCCGTCCCCGTCCGTGCCGAGTATCTTTATCGCTTCAAAATGTATATTGTTCTCGGCGGCGTATTCCTCGGCATAAGAGCCCGATTCGCCGTAGATAGTGAGGTATTCGCCGTTGTTTTCAACGTCCCAGCCCTTACAGGGGCAACAATAAAACGCATCCTCCGATATAAATGTTGCACTGCTCGGTATCACTATCGAGGTGAGACCCGAATACGAAAATGCCGCGTTATATATTTTTGTTATACTGCTCGGAAGAGTAATGTGAGAAAGCTCAAAGCACCCGATGAACTCAAAAAGGCCTATCTTCGTCATAGTTTCGGGAATATTGATAGACGTTAAATGTGCGCAGTTTTGAAAGTCGCCATTAAACCCTGTTATGCTGTTGGGGAGGGTGACGGCTTCCACCAAGCTTTCATTAAACGCAGTACCCGATAAATCCGTCACACCCTCGGGGATAGTAAAATCCCCGGGTCTGTTTTTCGGATAAGCTAAAAGCATAGTTTGATCCTTAGTATACAATACGCCGTCCTTGGCGGATAATTCGGCGTTTCCCTCGCCGACCTCGAACTCCGTCAGCGAAAGGGCGCTGCCCGAGTATATCGCTACCCCACCAACGTTGTCCGCGACCGTTAAAACATCGCCGTATGCAGGAGGGCAATACTCTATATATGTTTGCTCTTTATTGTACACAACGCCGTCGATCGAGGAATAATAAGGATTGTTTTCATCAACCGTAATTTCTTCCACCGCATTGCAGCCTAAAAAAATTCGATCAAAACACTGAAACAAACGCTCATATTCATTATAGCTATGTTTGCTTTTTAACACATCATCGGTAATGTTTTCACCGATCTCTATTTTTTTCAAATCGGTACAATAGAAAAACGCATAATTTCTTATATCCTCTATGCTGCCCGCAAGCTTAACGGAGGTTATTTGCGAATAAGAAAACGCATAAGCGAAGATACATGTTACAGTGTCGGGTATCAAAAAGCCCTCCGATTCTTTCATAGCGGGGTAGCGTATAAGATCGGTCTTATCCTTATTGTATAAAACGCCGCCCTCGGAGGTATACTTGCTGTTATTCGGGTCAACGTTTATTTCCTCTAATGAATAACAGTCGTCAAAAATACCAAAGTCGGGTACTATACCTAAATCCTCTACATTTTCGTGAACGTTTACAGCGGTGAGCCAACGGCAATTATCAAAAGCATTACCGTAGACATATGTTACAATATCTGGTATAATAAAGGAAGCATCAGTTTTTCCTGCGGGATATGTAATAAGGTAATCCCACCGCTTGTAGGATTGGGAAGCGTTATCCCATGTTTTGAAAGTCTTGTATAAAACGCCGTCCTCTGACCAATATACAGGATTATCGGGATCAACCTCGATACGTGTTAACGAACTGCAATTGCTAAATGACTCGTAAGCGTATATGTACTTAATGCTGCTCGGAATTGTAATTGAAATAATTTTGTCAGCATTTTCTCCAAATAGGTAGTCATAATAAGTAGCACCAATATGCGTCACCGTTTTCCCCTCGATAGTCTCGGGTATCACAACGTCTCCGCCGCTTCCCTTATATCCCGTTATCGTCACGGTATCGCCGTTTACGGTATAATCAAAGTCTTCGGCATAGTCCTCCGCCATAATTTCCCCCGTCGGTCCGCCGAGCTGCGGCAGACTGACCGCGGCTAACGCAAAGGCTAACGCCCCCGCGATAAATTTTTTGAATTTCATAAGGCTCCTCCTTAAATCTTATTTTTAATATCCGAAAACAAGCGTATATTTTATTTTTTAGTAATAAAGGGTAAAATATTATACGCTTGTTTTCATACTACTAAGTATTATTTTATCCTACTTTGTCCTACTTGTCAAGACCAAAATGACAAAATACTGTATAATTTTTTCAAGAGGTGATTATATGAAACCATTAAAAGAAAAAATAAGCATTACGATCGACGGCGATCTTTTGGAAAAATTAAGGGAGGAATCGGAAAAGGACGAGCGCTCTTTATCTCAATACATCAATATGGTTTTAAAGGAGCATATCAAAAAAATTTCGGGGGACCGCGCCGATTAGGCTATCGGTCAAAAGCCTCGGTTGAATATCAATAAAACGACCTGTCGGAAACGGGTCGTTTTTATAATTGATAATTTAACAGCATTATTTATCACGTATGTTTTTTTCCTTTCGGGATAAAATAATCAAAACAAATACAAACCGAAAGGGAATGATATAAATGGAGCTTAAAGAACAGTCCGTTTCGCCCTCCATAGACGAGACGGTGATAAATCTGCGCACGATAATGTCCAACAGCAGCGACTTGACGATAAAGCACGCCAAGGCGGGAGGGCACCGTATCTGTATCATATTCTGCGAGGGTATGGCAAGCACGGGGACCATGGCGGACCTTATATTTCAGCCGATAAATTCACTGACCGCCGACATGCCGCTGAAGGAGCTGGTCCGAACCTTAGAGGACGGGCTTATAATAGCGGGCGAGCAAAAACAGTCGGACACCTATTCGGATATCTGCGCGGATATAATGTCGGGATTTGTGGCAATACTTATAGAGGGTCTGGACCGCGCTCTTTCGGTAGGAGTACAAGGCTACGCCGCCCGCTCGGTGGAACAGCCCTCCACCCACAGCAACGTTAGGGGCAGCCGCGACGGCTTCGTCGAGGTGGTAAGGACCAACGTTTCGCTGGTGCGCCGCCGTATGAAAAACACCGATCTGGTGTTTAAAATGATGAAGCTTGGGGATATGTCGCAGACCGACGTCTGTATGTGCTATATAAAAAACACGGCGGATAAGCGGTTGGTCAGAGAGGTGGAAAAACGGCTCAAGGCGCTGCCTCTCAATACGATATTGGAGGGCGGCTATATCCAGCCCTTTCTTGAAAACCCCGGCAATCAGCTATTTTCGGAGGTAGGCGCTACCGAACGCCCCGACGTGTTCACCGCCAAGCTGCACGAGGGAAAGGTGGGGGTGCTTATCGACGGGACCCCCTTTGCCCTATACCTGCCCAAGCTTTTTATGGAAAATTTCTCCGTGATAGACGACTATACGGGCAGACCCTTTTTTACCGCTCTGATACGCGTTATAAGATATTTGGCGATAATCTTCGCCACGGTGGTGTCGGGCTTTTACGTGGCTCTCGCCAACTTTAACCCCGAGCTGTTCCCCGAGGCGCTTTTGCTGAACCTTGCCACAAGCATACAGGACACGCCTTACCCGCTGTTGGCGGAGTGTCTTGTTA
Source organism: Bacteroides sp. (assembly GCA_023663265.1). Classification (GTDB taxonomy): domain Bacteria; phylum Bacillota; class Clostridia; order Oscillospirales; family Ruminococcaceae; genus Ruminiclostridium_E. Next base: position 17,402 of record JAMPHV010000037.1, on the reverse strand, counting down.
TACATGTGTTCTACGAGGTCATGCGGGAAGCGGGGCTTCGCATACCCACCAATATAGGGCACGCCGTTTCAATAGTGGGCGGTCTTGTCATCGGCGACATAGTGGTATCGGCGGGGCTTGTGGGCGCGCCGATGGTCCTTATGGTGGCAATGTCGGCGATAACCAGCTTTGTGGTGCCCGATCTTTACGACAGCATAGCCGTGCTGAGATTTGCTTATATAATAGTGGGCGGCATGTGGGGCTTGTTCGGTATAACCGTGCTGTCCGCGCTGATAGCCGTAAAGCTGTGCTCTCAGGAAAGCTACGGGGTGCCCCACACCGCGCCCGTCTCCCCTTTCTCCCCCAAGGCGCTCAGAGACCTTATTGTCAGAAGGAGCTGGAGAAAAATGGCGGAAAGAGACTATCGGGTTCAGGACCTGGCGGGGGTCAACGTAGGGGAGACAAACGAATAACAAAAGGGAGAATAACAGGTGCAGTTAACATCGATAAAAAAAATAAGCTATGTGCAGCTTGCGGTGCTGCTTGTGGCTTCAAGACTCTTTTCGGAGGCTATGAGCTTTCCTTTGGCGAACACCGAATACGGCATGCAGAGGTTCACCGTCATTCTTACCGCCTACTTGATACTGTTCGTTCAGTATATCCCCCTTATTTATATCTCGAAAAAATACTCGGGAGAAAGCGCCTTCGGGCTTCTTGCCGACCGCTTTAAGATACTCGGCCTAATATACGCGGCGGTCCTTACGCTGTCGGTTCTTATTTCCTCCTTATCCTCCATGTGCCGAATGAAATTTTACGCCTCCAGCACCATATTCGGGCAGGCTCCCGATTACCTGCTGATAATCCTGCCCCTGCTCGCCTGCGCCTTTACGGTGTTCAAGGGCGCACAGGCTGCGGCAAGGAGCGGCGTGATCTTCGCGGCGGTCTTTGTGGCGTTTCTGATCCTTATTTCCGTAAGCACCTGGAGCCTGTTCGACCCGAAATGGCTTTACCCCTCCTTTATCGACAGCGAAAGCGGCTTTTGGGCGGAGGTGTGGGAGCAGGTGGGGAGCAACTCCGAAATAATTTTCTTCGCCGTTCTGACCGAGCACGTTTCGGAAAAATCCCAGCGCGCCGTTTATTGGTACGTCCCCGCCGTAATGCTTCTGCTGGAGCTTATGCACCTGCTGGAAATGCTTGTGCTGGGTCCCTTTCTCGGCAGCGCCAACTTCCCCTTTTTCACCGTTTCGGCGCTTTCAAACATAGTGCTGTTCCAGCGGCTCGACGGGATCGACGTGGCAGTGTGGACCTTAATGTGTATCGTCAAGATATCCCTCGCCATGCTCTGCATAAGAACAATATTCAACAGGCTGGCGGGAGAAAGGGCGGGTATAGCCGCGGCGCTGTCGGGCGTTGCGGTGATCGCCGCGGCAGCGATCTTGTTCGGGGGAAGCTCGGATTTTGCGGAGGCGGTGACGGGTATCTTGACCTGCGGCGTGCCCATGATAATTTGCGGCATAATTTTCCCTTTGATATCCATAATAACGGCGCGGCTCAGACCGAATAAAAACGGAAAGGGAGGGAATACCGATGAAAAGGCTGCTTAAAATAATTTCCGCGGCGTCGGCGTCGGCTTTTCTCTTGTGCGCTCTTTCGGGCTGCGTGCCCCACACCGAGCTCAACGAAAAGGCGATAATCCTTGCGATAGGCATTGACTACAAGGACGAAAAATACAAGGTGACCTTTCAGTACTACAACCCCACGGGAATAGGCGGGCGCACTCTTGTGGACAACTCCCAGCCCAACGTCCTTACCTCAAAGGGAGAGGGCGAAAACGTATACGCCGCCTTGGAGGACGCCTCCTTCCGCTGCGGGCGCGAGCTTATGCTGGGCGTTACCCAGCTCATAGTATTGGGCGAGGACGCGGCAAGGCATTCGGTGAGCAAGGTCATGGAATTTTCAAAAAGCTTTTTCCAAAGCCACCCCGATATGTTAGTGACCGTCGCCGAGGGAGAAGCGGGGGAGCTTATGCAGGTCAAGTTCAGCGAGGGGATAGTGTCCACCCAAAAGCTGAAATTTATGCTCACCAACGCGGAGAAAAGCGGTATAGCGGCGCTCCCCAGCGCGCTGGAGCTTTTTACCGCGCTTCAGACCAACCGCAGAAGCGCGGCGCTGCCGAGGCTGAGGCTTTTGGACAGCGGTCAGAGCGACGCCTCGGAGGACGGAAAGACCCTCGAAATATCGGGCGGAGTGCTGATAAACGAGGGAAAGGCGGTGAGCGACGTGGATATCGAGGTGATGTCGGGGCTGGAGATACTTTGCTGCAAGACCGAAACGGGCACCGTTACCGTTGACTGCGAGGGCGAGAAAATTTCGGTGGGCTTGGTGGATATCAAAACCAAAATAAAGCCCTCCTTCGAGAACGGCAAGCTGGTCCTTACCGTCAATATGACCTCGGGGGGACGGTTTTTGGTCACCCCGCAGGGGAGCTATGAGGAAAAAGGGCGCGAAATGGAAGAAAAATGCGAGACCGCGATAATCGAAAGAATGAAATCGGCGGTGAGACAGACCGTTTACGAATACGGGGCGGACCCCTTTTTGCTGGAAAAAACGGTAAGGCATTACGATCCCGGGCTTTGGAAAAGGATCGAGGGAGATTTTGCGGAGTATCTGAAAAACGCCGAGTTCAGATTTAAGGCGAAGGTGGAGATCGATAAGCTGATACTCAGCAAATGACGGTCGTTACCGAGTCCGCATTATGGTAAAAATACACAAAAAAAGCCTTTGCTAAAGCCCTTGTACGGTAAAAGCTACAATATTTTCGCTTAAAGCCTTGAAAATATTGACTTTTACCGTTTTTTTGTATATAATAATAAAGCTTGCGCGAATATTTTCCTATCCGCACAAGATAATTTTAACAGGAGGTGTAAAAGAATTGCCAACCTTTAATCAGCTTGTAAGAAAAGGCAGAGAGTTATCCACAAAGAAGTCTAAGGCTCCCGCACTGCTTAAGAACCTTAACACTCTTAAAAAGGAAACCGCGGACATGCCTTCTCCCCAGAAGCGCGGAGTGTGCACTGCCGTAAGGACCAGCACTCCCAAGAAGCCTAACTCCGCAATGCGCAAGATTGCCAGAGTAAGACTTTCCAACGGATACGAAGTTACCGCTTACATTCCCGGCATCGGACACAAGCTGCAGGAACACAGCGTTGTTCTCATTCGCGGCGGACGTGTAAGAGATCTCCCCGGTGTGCGTTATCACATCATCAGGGGCACTCTCGACGCACAGGGCGTTGACGGAAGAATGCAGGGCAGGTCCAAGTACGGCGCAAAGCGTCCGAAAGCAGGTAAGAAGTAAAGCGTAGCGAATATCGCAAGTATTCAGAAAATTTCACTGCCACATTTGTGTGGGAGGTTAACAATACATCAAATTTTGCTCCCGAAAAGCTTCGGGAACAAAAACGCCGTGTTATGCTGCCTCTGTACAAAATGGCTGGCGGGAGAAGGCGGGATATCCGCGGGCTTATTTCGAGCCGCGCGGGAAAAGCCGCCGCGCTTTCGAGTACCGATGAATTCATTAGCCGAAGACCAAATCGGCGAAAATTTATGAAGGAGGGAATAAAGTGCCAAGAAGAGGTAATGTACCCAAGCGTGAAGTATTGCCCGATCCTATGTATAATTCGGAGCTGGTAACAAGACTTATCAACAATATCATGCTTGACGGCAAAAAGGGCGTAGCCCAAAAAATCGTTTACGGCGCGTTTGAAATAGTTGGCGCCAAGACAGGCAAGGAGCCCCTTGAGGCTTTTGAGCAGGCAATGGAAAACATTATGCCCCAGCTCGAGGTCAAAGCTCGCCGCGTGGGCGGCTCGACCTACCAGGTTCCTATGGAGGTCCGCCCCGACAGACGCAGAACGTTGGGTCTGAGATGGATAACCATGTTCAGCAGAAAACGCAACGAAAAAACAATGAAGGAAAGACTTGCAAACGAGATACTGGACGCATTGAACGGACAGGGCGCGTCTTGCAAGAAGCGTGATGATACCCACAGAATGGCAGAGGCCAACAAGGCGTTTGCTCATTACAAGTGGTAATTTCAAGGACAAGGGTCCGAAAACGGACAAATACCGCTTTCGGACGCATAAGACCGATCTTATGGCGGTCTTAAGTCCTTCGGAGAAAGGAAGGTCATATATATGGCAAGAGATGTAACTCTCGAAATGACCCGTAATATCGGTATCATGGCGCATATTGACGCAGGCAAGACCACCACTACGGAGCGTATCCTGTTTTACACCGGCATAAACCATAAAATAGGCGAAACTCATGACGGCTCTGCGACAATGGACTGGATGGAGCAGGAGCAGGAGAGAGGTATCACCATTACCTCCGCCGCCACCACTGCATACTGGAATAAGCATAGAATAAATATTATAGATACTCCGGGTCACGTGGACTTCACCGTTGAGGTCGAACGTTCGCTGAGAGTGCTTGACGGCTCGGTAACCGTATTCTGCGCAAAGGGAGGCGTTGAGCCTCAGTCGGAAACGGTTTGGCGTCAGGCGGACAAGTATCATGTGCCCAGAATGGCTTATGTCAACAAAATGGACATTATGGGCGCGGACTTCTTCAACGTAGTGCAGATGATGAAGGATCGCCTTAAAACAAACGCGGTCCCCATTCAGCTCCCTATCGGTGCGGAAGACACATTCAGAGGGATAATCGATCTCGTTGAAATGAACGCAGACATCTATTACGACGACTTGGGCAAGGACATGAGAGTCGAAGAGATCCCCGAGGATATGAAGGAATTAGCCTCCAAATACAGAGATCAGCTTTTGGAGGCGATCGCCGAGCAGGACGAGGAAATAATGAACAAGTATCTCGAGGGCGAGGAGATAACCACCGCCGAGATCAAAAGATGCCTGCGCATCGGCACCATAAACAACCAAATAGTACCCGTTGTGTGCGGTACCTCATACAAAAACAAGGGCGTTCAGAAGCTGCTCGACGCAGTGGTGGACTATATGCCCTCTCCTCTCGACATTCCCGCCATCAAGGGCACCGACCCCGATTCGGGCGAGGAGACGGACAGAAAAGCGGGAGATAACGAGCCTTTCTCGGCTCTTGCGTTCAAGATCGCTACCGACCCCTTTGTGGGCAAGCTCTGCTTTTTCAGAGTTTACTCGGGCGTGGTAGAGGCGGGCTCCTCCGTTCTCAACGCCACCAAGGGCAAAAAGGAGCGTATGGGACGTATTCTCCAAATGCACGCCAACCACAGGCAGGACCTTGAAATTTGCTACTGCGGCGATATCGCGGCGGCGGTGGGTCTTAAGAACACCACCACGGGCGACACCCTCTGCGACGAGGCTCACCCCGTGATCCTCGAATCCATGGAATTCCCCGACCCCGTTATCGATTTGGCTATCGAGCCCAAGACAAAGGCAGGTCAGGAAAAAATGGCGCTTGCTCTCGCAAAGCTTGCGGAGGAGGACCCCACCTTCAGGACATGGACCGACGAGGAAACGGGTCAGACCATCATCGCGGGCATGGGCGAGCTTCACCTGGAGATAATCGTAGACAGACTTCTGCGTGAATTTAAGGTAGAGGCGAACGTAGGCGCTCCCCAGGTCGCTTATAAGGAAACCATCACCTCCAACACCGAGGTCGATACCAAATACGCCCGTCAGTCGGGCGGTAAGGGTCAGTACGGTCACGTTAAGCTCCGCGTTGAGCCCAACGAGAGCGGCAAGGGCTACGAGTTTATCAACGAGGTAGTCGGCGGCTCCGTTCCCAAGGAATATATACCCGCCGTTGACGCAGGTATCCAGGGCGCTATGCAGGCGGGCGTGCTCGCGGGCTTCCCCACCGTTGACCTTAAGGTGACCCTTTATGACGGCTCCTACCACGAGGTAGACTCCTCCGAAATGGCGTTCAAGATCGCGGGCTCCATGGCTATCAAGGAGGCATGCCGCAAGGCTAACCCCGTTATCCTCGAACCTATCATGAAGGTGGTCGTTATCGTTCCCGAGGATTATATGGGCGACGTTATCGGCGACTTGAACTCGAGGCGCGGACTGGTACAGGGCTTTGAGGACAGAAACGGCGCGAAGCAGATAGAGGCGCTGGTGCCCCTGTCGGAAATGTTCGGCTACTCCAACGACCTGCGCTCCAAGACGCAGGGAAGAGGACAGTATGTAATGGAGCCTCACAGCTACGTACAGGTGCCCAAGAACATCGCCGAGGGCATCATGAAGTCCAGAAGCAAGGGTTAAAAACAATTTTTAATAATATTTTTCAGTAATTTTACAAAAAAGACTTGTAATTTACAAAAAAATTTGGTAAAATTAAGGTTAAGCTAAAACACAAAATCTTTTAGGAGGAAAATATAATGGCTAAACAAAAATTTGAACGTACCAAGCCCCACGTTAACATTGGTACCATCGGTCACGTTGACCACGGCAAGACCACTCTTACCGCTGCTATTACCAAGGTTTTGGCGCTCAAGGGCTACGCACAGTTTGAAGCATACGACATGATCGACAAGGCTCCCGAGGAAAGAGAGCGCGGCATCACCATCAATACCGCTCACGTTGAGTACGAGACCGACGCTCGTCACTACGCTCACGTTGACTGCCCCGGTCACGCCGACTATATCAAGAACATGATCACCGGCGCGGCTCAGATGGACGGCGCTATCCTCGTTGTTGCAGGTACCGACGGTCCTATGGCTCAGACCAAGGAGCACATTCTGCTTGCTCACCAGGTAGGCGTTCCCGCAATGGTAGTATTTATCAACAAGTGCGACGATGTTGACGACCCCGAGCTGCTGGACCTCGTTGAGATGGATATCAGAGACATTCTTAACAACCATGACTTCCCCGGCGACGATGTTCCCGTTATCAGAGGCTCCGCCAAGGTTGCTCTCGACTCCGCCAGCCAGGATATCAACGCTCCCGAGTACGCTTGCATCGTTGAGCTTATGAAGGCTGTTGACGATTATATCCCCACTCCCGACCGTAAGGCGGATCTTCCTTTCCTTATGCCTGTTGAGGACACCATGACCATCACAGGACGCGGCACCGTTGCTACGGGACGTGTTGAGAGAGGTATTCTTAAGATGAACGATCCCGTTGAGATCACAGGTCTTGCCGACGAGCCCAAGAACACCGTTGTTACGGGTATCGAAATGTTCCACAAGCTCCTCGACTACGCTGAAGCGGGCGACAACATCGGCGCATTGCTCCGCGGCATCCAGAGAAGCGATATCGAGCGCGGACAGGTTCTCTGCAAGCCCGGCTCCATTCACCCCCACACCAAGTTCAGCGGACAGGTTTACGTTCTTAAGAAGGACGAGGGCGGCCGTCATAAGCCCTTCTTCAGCAACTACAGACCTCAGTTCTTCTTCAGAACCACCGACGTTACAGGCGTTATCACACTTCCCGCAGACAAGGAAATGTGCATGCCCGGCGACAACGTATTGATGGACGTTGAGCTTATCACCCCCATCGCCGTTGAAGAGGGCCTCCGCTTCGCTATCCGCGAGGGCGGCAAGACAGTAGGCTCCGGCGTTGTTACCAAGATCAACGAGTAAATCGATCCTTGATTTGAATTAACGCAGATAAAAAATCCCACCGACATAAAACCGAGAGTTCTTCATCGTTTGAGATGAACGAACAGTTCTTCCTCGAATAGGAAGAAGTCTTGGGGCTGTGAGGCGGGATTTTTGTTTGCGCGGCGACGGCAATAAAATAATGGGGCTGAAAAAATTATCTCAAAACTTCAAAAAATTGATAATTGTCAATTATTATAACAATTTAAGTTTCCTCAAAATTTCTAAATCATAAATAATTTTTTTAAAGATTGCGCTTAAGGTAATGCTTAACTTTTATAAAAGTACCGATTTACTAATTCTTAAAACTACATATTATGTAATGACCTCTTTAGCTCGGAAGCGAGAGCAGTGTGCGCTCCCGCGCGGGGCTTAAGGTGACACCAAAA
>JAMPHV010000037.1:3311-9325 GCA_023663265.1 Bacteroides sp. | reverse complement strand
TTTTAGATTTATCTAAGGCTCATTCTGCTTTTTATTCAATGCTTGTTTTCATTTTTATGGTGTACGTTTTTCCCTTTTGTCATAACGATTTCTCCATTTTCTGCTTTGACTTTTGAGGAAGCTTACATACTATATCGCCTGCGAATTATAAAGCCTGTAATAATCCCCTTTTTTCTCGATAAGGCTTTCATGGCTCCCGCATTCGGTGATCCCCTTGTTGCTTATATACATTATTTTATCGCAGTTTCTTATGGTGGAAAGCCTGTGGGCGATTATAAAGCTCGTGCGCCCCTTAAGCAGGTGGTCGATGCCCCTTTGGAGATACCTTTCGGTCTTGGCGTCGATAGACGAGGTAGCCTCGTCCAAAACCAATATCTTGGGGTCGGCGAGAATGGTGCGGGCAAAGGAGATAAGCTGCTTTTGTCCCTGAGAAAGCCCCGAGCCTCTTTCGTTCACCTCGGTGTAGTAGCCGTCGGGCAGAGCGGAGATAAACTCGTCCACGCCTACTATCCTTGCCGCTTCCATAGCCTCCTCGTCGGTAGCCTCCAGCTTTCCGTACTTTATGTTCTCCATAATGGTGCCGCTGAAAATGAAGCTGTCCTGAAGCATTATACCCATTTGACTTCTCAGAGAGTGCAGTGTGACCGTGGAAATATCCGTTCCGTCTATGTCTATCTCCCCGCCGCTTACGTCGTAAAAGCGGCTTATAAGGCTCACTATGGTGGTTTTTCCCGCGCCTGTGGGTCCCACAAGGGCAATGCTTTCGCCCGCCTTGGCGGTAAAGCTCAGATTTTCCAGTATATTGGGACCCGTTTCGTAGGCGAAGGTCACGTTTTTGAAAGCGACCTCGCCTTTTATTTCGGGCAATTCGGAGGCGTTTTCCCTGTCGCATACGGTCACGGGCTCGTCCATTGTTTCAAAAATGCGCTCAAGATACGAAACGGCGTTGATAAAGGTGTTCATAAGGTTGGAAAGGTTAAGGAGCGGCTGCCAAAACCGTGAGGCATAGCTGCACATTGCGACGATATTGCCTAAGGAAACGGCGCCCGTTCCGAAAACCAACAGCCCCGTTATGTATATCGCGCCTCTTGCCCATATTGAAATGTTGTCTACGGCGGGCCATACGAGGTTGCTGAAAATAACGGCTCTCATCCAGCTTTTGCGGTAGCTGTTCTGAAGCTTGTCGAATACCTCCGCGTTCACCTCCTCGCGGGTGAACATCTGAGTTATCTTTGTGCCTACTATGCTCTCGTGGATATAGGCGTTGAGGTTGCTGCTTTTGTTGCTTACCTGCTGCCACGCCTTTCTTTGCTTGTTTTTGATAACAAGCATTACCGCGGCAAATACGGGAAGCCCGCAGAGCACCACCAGCGCAAGCTGCCATGAAACGAAGAACATAAATATAATTATAAAGATAAGGTTCAGTATCTCCAGTATGAATTTTATAATGCCGTCGGTCATCAGATCGGAAATGCTGTTGATGTAGTTTATGACGCGGACCAATATCTTGCCGTGGGGGCGGCTGTCGTAATATTCAAAGGGGAGCCTTTGCAGGTGCTCGAACAGGTCCCTGCGTATATCGTAAACGATGTCCTGCCCCACCTTGGTCATTATCCTTGAACGCCTTGCGGACAGCAAAACGCTTATAAATATGGAGGCTAACATAAGCGCTCCCAAAACGGCTATCTGAGGTATATTTCCCTCGGGGATCGAAACGTCCAGCGCATACTGACTGAACAGCGGAGCCAACAGCCCCGCCACCGCCGCCGCCGCGCTGAGAGCAAGCGACAGAAATATCCTGCCCTTGTATCTTCCGCAGTATATCAACGCCCTTTTTAAATGCCGTATGTCAAAGGGGGTCTCTAAGGTCTCGTCTATATCGAATTTATTGCGTGCCATTTTGTTCCTTTCCGCTTTCTTTAGGGTGCTCTTTACCGCTGAAGCTCATAAACCTCTTTGTAATATCCGTCCCGTCGGATCAGCTCCTCATGCGTTCCAATATCGGAAATGGTGCCGTCCTTAAGGATAACGATCTTGTCCGCGTTCTTGGCGGAGGAAATGCGCTGGGCGATTATTATCTTGGTGCAGTCAAAGTCGAGGCTTCTTAAGCTTTCTTGGATATGCGTTTCCGTTTCAAGGTCCACCGCCGAGGTGGTGTCGTCCAATATAAGAACGGAGGGCTTTACCGCTGCCGCTCTTGCCAGCGCTATACGCTGCTTTTGTCCTCCCGAAAGACCCACGCCTCTTTCGCCGACTATGGTCTGATACCCCTCGGGCAGCTTTCTGATGAACCCGTCCGCGTCGGCGATCTTGGCGCATTTTACCACTTCCTCCTCCGTCATATCCACATTGCCGAAGGCTATATTTCCCTCCACCGTGTCCGAATACAGCAGAACGTCCTGTGTGGCGACGCCTATCCCGCCGCGAAGCTGTTTCAGCTTCATCATTCTTACGTCGATCCCGTCCACTAAGACCTGTCCGCCGTCCACGTCGTATATCCTTGAAATAAGCTCCGTCAGAGTTGTTTTTCCCGAGCCTGTGGCTCCCATTATCGCGACGGTCTCTCCCGCGTTTATCTTAAGGCTTATGTCATGAAGCACCTGCGTTTTTCCGTAGCTGAAGGAGACGTTTTTAAATTCAACGTCGCCCTTTATGCGTTCGGTAAGCTCCACCGCGTCCTCGCGGTCGGCTATCTTGGTCCTGCCGTAGTAAAGCTCGATTATCTTGTTCGCCGAAGCGGAAAATCTCTGAAAGTCGTTTATAATGGTGCCAATGTTTCTCATGGGGTTGGCAAGGGTCCAGATAAGACCCGAAAAGGCAGTGAATTCGCCCACCGATATCCTGCCCGAAACCGCAAAAATCCCGCATACCACCAGCTGCACCACCGATAAAGCCTGCGCCGTTATCTCGATAGTGGGGAAAAAGTCCATCCATTTCAGCGCGGCGGCTTTGTTTGACGAGGAATACTCCCTGCTTTTTTCGTCGAAGCGCTTTATTTCATGCTCCTCTCGGGCGAACGCCTTTACAACGCGGTTGCCCGATATATTTTCCTCCGCCAGTGTGTTCATTTGCGAAAGCTTTTCGCGTAGGGTCACATACATGGGTCTTACCTTTCTTTTAAAGACAAAGGAAGCGATGAAGATGATCGGCGTCAAGGAAACAAGGCATAGGGCGGTAAGCGCGTCCATGCTGAAAAAGTACACGATAGACACGATAAACAGCACAAGGCTTTCCAAAACGTTTTTGACTATCCATGCCACGCTGTGCCTCACCATATCCATATCGCCGCTCATTCGCGTCATGATGTCTCCCGTGCGGTGAGTATGATAAAAGGCGGCGTCCTGCATATTTATATTGTCGTACAGCTTTTTGCGCACACGGTACACTACCGCTTGCGAGGTGGTCTCGTAAAGCATATTCGAGCAATAGGTTATACAGGTGCGCAGAAGCGTAAAGCCCACCATAGCCGCGACCATCCAGATCAGCAGGTCGGGTCTTGAGCTTATCATTTCCGCGCTGTTTTCGGAGACGATAAAGGTGTCCACGATCCTTTGGCTCATCATCGGAGTAACTATGTACATAGACTGGCAGACCACCGACAGCACCAAGGCGGTTATGTACCGCCCGCGGTAGCCGCTCAAATTGCTCCAAAGCCACTTGAGAAGAAACATTTTTTCCGTCCTTTCACGCAAAAGATCAAAAGCTTAAACTATTATAGCAGTATTTACGAAAAAATAAAGTGTCAAATTTACCCAAATTTCGGAAAGCATTCGACATTTTTTGTTTATTTTTTCGATAAACGAAAAATCCTTGACTTGCAATGCGGAAGCGTGATATAATAAAACAAAAGGGCAGAAAGGCAGAAATTTTAAAATGAAACGTTCCGATTACATTTCATGGGAAGAATATTTTATGGGAATCGCCATATTATCCGCCGAGAGAAGCAAGGACAACTCCACGCAGGTCGGCGCCTGCATCGTGAGCCGTGACAGGAAGATACTTTCCGTGGGCTACAACGGTATGCCTATCGGGTGCAGCGACGATGAGATGCCGTGGGACCGCGAGGGAGGCATGCTGGAAAGCAAGTACGCCTTTGTCTGTCACGCGGAGCTGAACGCCATACTTAATCACGACGGCGGCTCTCTGAAAGGAACCACCGTTTACACCACTCTTTTCCCCTGCAACGAATGTACCAAGGCGATCATTCAGACGGGGATAAAAGAGGTGGTGTATTTGGAGGACAAATACAGCGATACCGACAGCATTATTGCCGCCAAGAAAATGATGGATATGGCGGGAGTGAGCTACAGGCAGTACATAAAGAGCGGAAAGGAAATTACCGTAAGGCTTTAGGTCAATTGTCAGTTATTATAACAAAAAACGGGGCTGTAAAAAACTATACCAAAACTAAAAAATTGATAATTGACAATTGACAATTGTCAATTATTATAAAAAAACGACCCGTTTTCGACAGGTCGTTTTTTTACGGTTCATTTCCCGCAAATAAGTCAAGGCTTTAATAGCGGCTTTCTCTTGCGTCCGTGCCCTCTCCTATAAGCTCGTTTTTGCGGAAGAACAGCGATATGCACCATACCGCCGCCAACGCCACCACGATATAGAGAATACGGCTTATTATACTGTCGTTGCCGCCGAACGCCCAGGCGATAAGGTCAAAATGGAAAATTCCCATCAAGCCCCAGTTGAGACCGCCAATAAGCAATATCCACAGCGCGATTTTATCCATCATTTTTCATCATTCCTTTCTTAAAATAGTATAACGATCAAATTTATCGAGGGTTCGGATATATTGTTTGCAAATCGGATATCAATATTCCGTTTTATCGTTTGTGCAAAAACTTCAATTTTATTTACAAAAATTGTATATTTTAACAAATCTATGGAAATTTAAAAAAACTTATTGACAAATATGATTTAATCTTGTATAATATTAACGTTATCGGGAGCTTAGCTCAGCTGGGAGAGCATCTGCCCTACAAGCAGAGGGTCACAGGTTCGAGCCCTGTAGCTCCCACCAATAGGCCCGGTAGTTCAGCTGGTTAGAACGCTAGCCTGTCACGCTAGAGGTCGTGGGTTCGAACCCCATCCGGGTCGCCAAACGGCGATATAAAGGTGAGTCCGAAAGGCTTGCACAATTGAACACATTGATTTTCTGTGTAACAAGCTCCTGTAGCTCAGTTGGTAGAGCAGAGGACTGAAAATCCTCGTGTCGTTGGTTCGATTCCGATCGGGAGCACCAAAAGGAGATTTAAAAAATCTCTGTCTGCGGATTTAGCTCATCTGGTAGAGCGCCACCTTGCCAAGGTGGAGGTAGCGAGTTCGAGCCTCGTAATCCGCTCCAGCATTTACGCTCCCAACAGGGAGCGTATTTTGAATTTGAAACGGGAAAAGGAACGTCGGTCTTGTTTTCCGTTAATCGGGCTTGTAGCTCAGTTGGGAGAGCGCTGCGTTCGCAACGCAGAGGTCGAGGGTTCGAACCCCTTCAGGTCCACCACACCTTTTAAAAACCGCATTACAAAGCCTTTTACGGGCTGTGTGATGCGGTTTTGTTTTTAAGGGAGTAACGTTTTGTTACGTCCTACTCGACTACCGTTTTGGTACTTGAGGCGCATACGGCGGCTATAAAGGACGCCCTGTTTTGAGCGGGTATTTTTGCCCGAATAAAATGGGGCTGTAAAAAAAACACCCCAAAACCCTCCGAGCCACACCAAAACGATGTGGCTTGGAATTTTTTCTGACAAAATAAAAATACAAAAAATCGTAATTTCAAAAATCAAGCCTTCAAGTCCTTTGCGGCGAGCTCTCGTATAGGAGCGATTCCGTGTCCTCTGCCTCTTACTGTCGTTTCGGGATCAAATCCTGTCAACGCAGCAAATTGAGTCAATACTTCTTTAAAATACTCAATGGCATACTCCTCACGCAACTCAAATTTAACCATTTCAAAAATAGACCTCCTCGGAAACTGGAGAAGTGCCGTATGACGCAGCAATTTTGCC
>JAMPHV010000037.1:0-3211 GCA_023663265.1 Bacteroides sp. | reverse complement strand
GCCGCGATTCTGTCCTCGGCAAAGAACATATGCTCGGTACGGCAAAGACCGATACCCTCCGCGCCCAATTCTCTTGCCTTTCTTGCGTCGGTGGGAGTATCCGCATTGGTCCTTACTTTAAGCACTCTGTACTTGTCCGCCCAAGCCATGATCCTGCCGAACTCGCCCGCGATGGTGGCGTCAACGGTATCGATAACGCCGTCGTAAATGTTGCCGGTAGAGCCGTCAATAGAGATCCAGTCGCCCTCGTGGAATTCCTTGCCCGCAAGAGTGAACTTCTTGTTTTCTTCGTCCATGGCGATATCGGAGCAGCCCGATACGCAGCAGGTACCCATGCCTCTTGCAACAACGGCTGCGTGAGAGGTCATGCCGCCTCTTACGGTAAGAATACCCTGGGAAGCCTTCATACCCGTGATGTCCTCGGGAGAGGTCTCAAGACGTACAAGAACGACCTTTTCGCCTCTTGCCTTCCAAGCTTCCGCGTCCTCCGCGGTAAATACGATCTTGCCGCAGGCGGCGCCGGGAGACGCGCCCAAGCCCTTGCCGATAGGAGTGGCTGCCTTAAGAGCCTTGGCGTCGAACTGAGGGTGAAGAAGAGTGTCGAGGTTACGGGGATCGATCATAAGAACAGCCTCCTGCTCGGTTCTCATGCCCTCGTCAACCAGGTCGCAGGCGATCTTGAGCGCAGCCTGCGCGGTCCTCTTGCCGTTTCGTGTCTGGAGCATATAGAGCTTGCCGTGCTCAACGGTGAACTCCATATCCTGCATATCTCTGTAGTGCTTTTCAAGTGTGGCGCAAACATCAACGAACTGCTTGAACGCCTCGGGGAACTTCTGCTCCATTTCGTTGATGTGCATGGGAGTACGAACGCCCGCAACAACGTCCTCGCCCTGCGCGTTGGTCAGGAACTCGCCGAACAAGCCCTTTTCGCCCGTAGCGGGGTCGCGCGTGAAAGCAACGCCCGTGCCGCAGTCGTCGCCCATATTGCCGAACGCCATGGACTGAACGTTAACGGCGGTACCCCAGGAGTAAGGGATATCGTTATCGCGGCGGTAAACGTTTGCTCTGGGGTTGTCCCAAGAACGGAACACTGCCTTTACCGCTCCCATAAGCTGTTCCTTGGGATCGGAGGGGAAATCCTGTCCGATCTTGGACTTGTATTCCGCCTTAAACTGAGCCGCAAGCTCCTTAAGGTCCTCGGCGGTCAGCTCAACGTCCTGCTTAACGCCCTTTTCCTCCTTCATTTTGTCTATGAGCTGCTCAAAATATTTCTTTCCGACCTCCATAACAACGTCGGAATACATCTGAATGAATCTTCTGTAGCAGTCCCAAGCCCAACGGGGGTTGTTTGACTTTTCAGCCATGACCTGTACAACATCCTCGTTAAGACCAAGGTTAAGAATTGTATCCATCATACCGGGCATGGAAGCTCTTGCACCGGAGCGAACGGAAACCAACAGGGGATTTTCCTTGTCGCCGAACTTTTTGCCGACGATGCCTTCCATTTTTACGATATACTCGTTGATTTCAGCCTGAATATCCGCGTTTATCTCGCGTCCGTCCTCATAATACTGTGTACAAGCCTCTGTTGTGATGGTGAAGCCCTGGGGTACGGGAAGACCGATATTGGTCATTTCCGCAAGGTTAGCGCCCTTGCCGCCCAAAAGCTCTCTCATGTCAGCATTGCCCTCTGAGAAAAGATAACAATACTTTTTTGCCATTTGAGTTTTCCTCCTAAAAGTGTAAAGTTTATAAAATCGGCTTGTCCTTGTTTCAACAGCGATCCGGGACTTACCAATCATAACAATATTATTATAACAGAACGGCAAGGAAATTTCCAGTACTTTTTCAAAATTTTCCGTAAATTTTTAACAATTTTTTGGGAAAATGCAATAAAAAGGGGAGTAAATAAGAGTTTAAGGATTTTTTGGGAGGAGGTTTGTTGGATTGAACAAAAACAGCATTGTGGTTTAGGATAATTTTAACATTTTTATCACAAACTACCTCTCCTCCACCTCCGTTATCACCCCGTTCCTTACCCCCACTCTCGGCACTCTTGAGGAAACATTGCAGACCACCTCGTTGGTGATGGTGCCCAAAAGCTTGGCTATGTACTCTATGCTCGTTTCCTTTGATTTGTCGCTGTACAGCAGGACCTCGTCCCCGAGCTTGGCGTTTGCCCCCGTAACGTCTATCATCATCTGATCCATGCACACTCTGCCCCGTATGGGACACAAAACGCCGTTCACCAAAACCTTTCCCCTGTTGGACAGCATTCTCGAATATCCGTCCGCGTACCCTGTCGGGACCACCGCTATAAGCTGCTCGCTGTCGGTGGTGTAGGTCCTACCGTAGCCTATATCCGTTCCCTTGGGGAACAGCTTTATCTGATCCACAACGCTTTTCAGCGTCATCACCTGCTTCAGCGGCAAAGGGCTTCCCGCCTCGGGATTGGCGCTCAGTCCGTAGAGTATCAGCCCCGGGCGCATAAGCTCCCCCTCCAGCTCGGGATAGAACGATATTCCGCCGCTGTTCAGACAGTGGGTCGGCAGTCCGTATTCATCGGTAAGCAGACGGAATTTTTCATACTGCTTCAAGGTAAACTCGCGGTGCTCCTCCTCGACCATATCCGCCGCGGGAAAATGAAAATAAAACGCCTCGGTCTCAAGCCCCGAAAGCCCCATAACCGTTCTTATCTCCTCGGCGGTGCGCACTCCCACTCTCGACATTCCCGTATCCAAAGCGACGTGCGCCTTTATTTTTGCGTTCCTGCCCAGCGCGAATTTGTTAAGCCTTTCCGCAAACTCAACGCTTCCTATCGTTACGGTAAGACCCAACCTTAAGATATCCTCGAAGCAGCCCTCCTCGATATATCCGAACACCAGCACGAGACAGCCGCTGTCTCCCGTTATTTTTCTGACCCGCTCCGCCTCGCGTAAATTGGACACCGCGAATCGCCTTTGCCCCAGACGGTAATACTCCCTGACGCAGATCGCGTCGGAATGACCGTAAGCGTTAGCCTTTACCACCATAATGGGAGCCTTGTCGGGACATCTGTCGGTAATGCTCTTTAAATTAAAATCGAGAGCGTCTAAGTCTATCTCCGCGCGGCAGCGTCTTATAAAGTCCATATGAACCGTTCCTTTCCGAATTTATTCCACGGAAATCAATTTTATGTATATTATGTACATTTTTGTGAATATACGGAATT
>JAMPHV010000036.1 GCA_023663265.1 Bacteroides sp. | reverse complement strand
CCCTCCTTTGGTACGGCAGGAAGCCGTAGGGAGCAAGCCCAAACCGCCGCAAGGATGCGGCGGCATCAAAGCTTGCTCTCTGTTACACTTAAGCCCCGCGGGAGGCGCGCTGCTCTCGCTTTCGAGAATAAAAGAACATCACATAATATGCAATATTAAGAATTAGTAAATCAGCTCCTTTTAAAAATTAAAGCATTATATTAAACGCAATCATTAAAATTAGCACCTATGATTGAAGATTTTGGGGAAACTTAAACAAAACCCTCCTAAAAAACATTCCCCCACCGTATCTCCTGTTCCTTACAGTACACTTTAACCAGTTCCTCCATAACGCCGCACTCCACTATTGCCTCGTCGTCGTCCGCCTCCATAAGCCTTTTTATTCTTTCCGCCGACATTGTGATCTCAAGGGCGTGGCCGTTGTCCATTATCAGTATATGAAGCTCCCTGAACCGGCTCCAGATATCGGACGCCTCCGCGGCGGCTCCGACAGCGCGCTCCTTATCCCCGCTGAGATAGCTTTCCCTTGCCTGTTTCAGACAGGCCGTTATGCTGTCGCCCACCCTTGCGGTATAAATAACGCCCGTTATCCCTCCCGCAAAAATGAGCGCCGTTAAAACGCAGCATACGATTATCCTTTTCATACGGTCACTTTTTCTCCTTGTTAACGATAAAATACGCCCCGCCGCTGTCCGCCGACATAAAAAACACCTCGGACAGCTCGGTGTTGTTTTCCTTTAAAATGCTTCTTACCCAGCCCTCGCCCAAATTCGTGCGGAAAAGCCCGTCCTTGTTTATCTCCCCGTCGTGTATAATGACCTCGGGGGGATTCTTGGCGGGCTCCTCCTTTTGAAGGAAGTTTATTTTGCCAGTCGTCTCCACAATGGCGTACTGCACTTGAGCTATATCGAATATCCCCTGCTCCCTCATAGCCTCGGTAAGGTCTTCTATGGTGTATCTCAGGTTTTTTAATTCCTCCTGGTCGATCTCCCCGTCGGAGATTATTACCCTTGCCGTGCCGCTGACCGCCTTTCTTATTTTGGCGCTCTTAAGCTGTATTCCCGACATTATAACGTCCAGGGACACTATCATAAGAATGGGCACCACCCCCATGAGCATAGGAGTGGAAGCGTCCTCCAAAGCCAAGGTGGCTATGTTGGAGATCATTATGGTGGTCACCAGCTCAGAGGGCTGAAGCTCGCCGAGCTGTTTTTTTCCCATAAGCCGCAGGGAAAATATTATAAGAAAATAAAGTATAACGGTCCGTATCGTGATTATCAGCATTTTTACCGCCCTCCGACATATATTTTGCGCGAAAAAAAGAAAAATATTACAGCCCGCTGAAACACCTTAAAATGAATTTTTCCGCAACAAATTTATGATATAAAAATTAACATTTTGATACAACGTCCCGCCGCTTCGTGATAAAATCATATACAGAAGAAAAACGGTTGTCAATTTTCAAAAAAGGAGTGTTTATATGAAAATCACTTTTCCGTTCCTCCCTTTGACCGCTCTTGCGGTGAGCTTATGTCTGCTTTGCTCCTGCGGGATCGGCGGAGAGGGCGAAGCCTCGGAGACCGCGGAAGTTGAAAATCCCGCGGAAAGCGGCATACTGAACGTTGACTTCAAAAACGGGGGCTCGGTATTTTTTGAAGCCTCGGACGGGTGGAGCAACGGCAGTATGTTCAACGTGACCTGGCGAAAGGACAACTGCGCCTTTGAAAACGAAAAAATGCGGCTGATCATAGATACCGACGGCAGCGGCTCGGGAGCAATACCTTATTCGGGCGGCGAGTACCGCTCGAAGGATTTCTACGGCTATGGGCGCTACGAGGTGTCGATGAAGGCTATCAAAAACGACGGCGTAGTTTCCTCCTTCTTCACCTACACGGGTCCCTCCGATCATAACCCGTGGGACGAGATAGACATAGAGATACTCGGAAAGGACACGACTAAGGTGCAGTTCAATTACTTTACCGACGGCGCGGGAGAGCACGAGTATCTGTACGATTTGGGCTTTGACGCCTCCGAGGATTTTCACGATTACGCCTTTGAGTGGCACGAGGACAAGATCGTCTGGTACGTTGACGGAAAAGAGGCGTATACCGCGGAGGAAAGCATACCCGTCACCAAAGGAAAGATCATGATGAACGCCTGGTGCGGCACGGGCGTTGACGGCTGGCTCAACGCCTTCGACGACGGAGGACTGCCCCTTGCGGCGGAATACAAAAGCGTTTCCTTTACCGCCTTTAATTAAAGCAGTATTAAAGCAGCAAACAAATCAAATCGAAAAGGAGAAAAGATCATGAAAAAGAAAAGGTTATTTTCCATGTCGGCAGCGTCCCTCGTACTGTTAAGCATGCTCACCGCCTGTACGCAGTCGGGCGGAGGAAGCTCGGAGCCTACAACCACCGCCCCGCCCTCCACCATGGCGGAGGAGCAGCAAAGCCAGGCGGAGGAAATTGCGGTCAAGGAATTTGAGCTTGAAAACAAGGAGGTCACCTTCCTCGCTTCATGGGCAAGAAATCCCGCCAACGGAAAGAACAAGGACGTAGCCCTCGAGCTTTTCCAGACGCGCTTCGGCGGTAAGGTCAACGACATGGTGGTCGGCGATTCGGAAAGGTATGACAGGCTCGCCTCGCTTGTGTCCACAGGCTCCTCTCCCGACTTCTTTTCCGCGGGAGATATGGACGCGTTCCCCAAGGGCGCGATCAACCAGATGTTCCAGCCCCTGGACGATTACATTGACTTTAACGATCAATGGTTTGCCGAGCGCAAAAATCTGAACGATTATTTCGTCAGCGGCGGCAAGCATTATGTCAGCGTTATCAGCCCCGAAATAGACGTTCTTATGATCTACAACAAGGCGGTGCTGGAGGAAAACGGCTTACGGGACCCCGCCGAGCTGCTTAAGGAGGGCAGCTGGAACTGGGACACCTGCAAGCAGATGATGAATACCTTCTGCGACAAGGCGGAGGACAACTATGCCGCCGACGGCTGGTGGATAACCAAGGGCTTCTGCAACTCCACGGGGGTCCCCTTTATCGGCATGAGCGACGGAAAGGTCGTAAACAACCTTAGAGACCCGCTGATAGCGGAAGCGCAGGAATTTCTGTTTGATCTGAACAGAGAAGAAATGGCTTATCCCGTTTGGGATTACGGCTGGGTATCAAACCCCGGAAACGTGGGCATAGGAAAGACCCTGTTTTATCCCGTAGGCTATTGGGCGTTGACCGAGGTCAATTCCGAGTACGGTCTTTCCAAATACGGCAACATCGAGGACGTGGGCTTCGTGCCTGTTCCCAAGTGCCCCTCCGCAGACGAATACTATATTCCCGCGAGAGTAAACGGCTATATGCTCTGCTCGGGCGCGCCCAATCCCGAGGGCTTCGCCTGCCTGATGTACTGCGAGGCTGCCGCCAACGACAGCGAGGAAGCGGAAGCTATCACAAAGGAGCAGTATTTTAACGAATACGGCTGGACGGATTCCATGTGGGAAATGCGCAATACTATTTTTGAAATGGTAAGAGAGCACCCCGTATTCGATTTCCAAAACGGCGTTTCCGAGGCTATGTTCGACGCTATCGACAACCCCACAAAGGACGCTTATCACAACGGCGCCTCCTGGACCGCCACGAGAGAAAATATTTTAAATACCGTTCAAGCCGAGGTAGATTTGGCAAACGAGGCTTTGAACTGATTTAGGAAAGGAATAACGCTATGAAAATCAACAAAATATTCGCGGGGATCGCCGCCGCTTCAGCCGCGGTTATACTTGCCTCCGCCGTTTCGGCTTATGATTTCGAAGATAAAAATTTAGGCAAAAACTGGAGCATAAACGCCGCGGTCGCCGCCTCGGAATTTGCGGAGCTTACCTCCGATTCCTATGTGACCGTTACCTTTGAAGCGGATCAGGCGGAAGAGGAATATTGGTCCATAAAGCCTATGGACTCCTCCTGGACCTTTATCGATCCCAACGGCGAAGGCGGTCCCGAGCTGGCGGAGGGAAAGGACGCTTACCCCGTGGAAAAGGACGCGACCTCGATAACCTTTAAGGTCCCCGCCGATTTTATCGACTCCGTCAAGGAGGGCGGAATGATCTTCATCGGTCACAGCGTTACCTTAAAGACCCTTACCGTATCGGACGAGGCTCCCGCAGCGGAAGAGACCGCCGCGGAAACGGAAGCGCCCGCAGATATCTCGGGCGATGCGGATACCGCCGCCAAGGACAAGACGAACGCCGACACGGGCGTCGAGGGCGCGGCGGCATTGGCGGGCGTTTGCGCCGCTGCAGGCGCGGCTGCCCTTATAAGCAGAAAGAGAAGTTAATTTTCGATATCATTCTTTCCTGTTAAATAAAGTGACTGTAAAAAGCACGATCCGTTGAAACCGGGTCGTGCTTTTTATGAGTAATTGACAATTGATAATTGATAATTGACAATTAAGGTGTCGGCTTCGCCGACAAATTTTGACTTTCGAGGTACAAATTTATAGGTTTGATGTTAGTATAACATTATCATAATGAATTTAGCCAAATAATGCACAAGCGTAAATTTAAATAATGCGGCGAAGCCGCTCCACAATTATCAATTGTCAATTATCAATTATCAATTTTTTGAAGTTTAGGGATAGTTTTTTACACCCCCTTTTTACAATAAGAAAAATTATTGGATTTTTATTGGTTTTTTTAATCAAAGCTCTTGACATTTTCCTTAATTTGGGGTATACTAATATACTGTATCATAATGGATATGTATGTATTTCAGAGGTCGTTAGCATACGGCAAAAGCCGCTGAAATTCCGCATCATATCCGTCCGTGACCGCTTTTCCGACAAAAAGCTCACAGGGCTTGGGAGGCGGCTTGCGGATCATACCAAAATGCCGATATTCTTAAATTACCCGAGGCGGAGCGAAAATCGGCACAAGCATCGAGGATTCGTCTTTGCGGAGGCTCCGTCGGGAGCGCGGAGGACGGCTCCGAATTTATTAAGGAGTGATTGAGCCAATGGTAAATGTCAAGGATGTGCAATTGGGCAGAAATACCAGAAAGAGCTTTTCAAAGATCGACGAGGTTTTGGAAATGCCTAACCTCATCGAGATACAGAAAAACTCTTATCAATGGTTTTTGGACGAGGGTATAAAAGAGGTGTTCAACGATATTTCCTCCATAACCGACTCCAACGGCAAGCTTACCTTAAGCTTCGTGGATTATTCTATCGACGACACGCCCAAGTACAGCATCAGCGAATGCAAGGAGCGCGATGTGACCTACGCCGCCCCCTTGCGTGTAAAGGCGCGCCTTAAGAACGAGGAAACAGGCGAAATTACCGAAAATACCATTTTTATGGGTGACTTTCCGCTGATGACCGACAGCGGCACCTTTGTTATCAACGGCGCGGAAAGAGTTATTGTTTCACAGCTTATCCGTTCCCCCGGCGTTTACTACGGCTTTGACTATGACAAAACAGGAAAAAAGCTGTTTAAGTCCACCATTATACCCAACAGAGGCGCATGGCTGGAGTACGAAATGGACAGCAACGACGTTTTCTATGTCCGTATCGACAAAAACCGCAAGATTCCCGCCACCACGCTTATCCGCGCTTTGGGCAAGGGTACCGACGACGATATTGTCGATATGTTTGGAGAGGACGAGCGTATACGTCAGACCATAAACGAAAAGGATACCACCAAGAACACCGAGGAGGCTCTCCTCGAGGTATACAAGAAGCTCCGCCCCGGCGAGCCTCCCACGGTGGATTCCGCTCAGAATCACTTAAATTCCCTGTTCTTTGACGCGAAGCGCTACGATTTGTCCCGCTTCGGCAGATACAAATACAACAAAAAGCTCGGAATTTCGGGAAGAATAGCGGGTCATAAGCTCGCCGCTCCCGTTATCAACCCCATGACGGGCGAGATCATGGCGGAGGAGGGCGACGTCATAAAGACCGACCTTGCCCGCGAGATCGAGCAGGCGGGCGTTATGGAGGTCCTCATCAACGTTGAGGACAAGGAGAACGTCATCAAGGTAGTGGGCAACGGCATGGTAAATATCCGCCCCTACATTCCCGAAAGCATAAATCCCCTCGAGTACGGCATAAACGAAAAGGTTTCCTTTAACGTGCTCAAGGAGATACTCGACACCGCCGATACCGAAGAGGAGATAAGGGAGGCTCTGGCGCAGAAGGCGGACAGACTCGTCCCCAAGCATATCACCATCGACGATATTTTCGCCACGGTAAGCTATTTTATCAACCTTTGCGAGGGCGTGGGCGATATCGACGACATAGACCATTTGGGCAACAGACGCATACGCTCCGTAGGCGAGCTTATACAGAACCAGTTTAGGATCGGCTTCGCCCGTATGGAGCGCGTTATACGCGAAAGAATGGGCTTGCAGTCCCAGGAAATGGAAAAGGTCTCCCCCAGCTCGCTTATCAATATCCGCCCCGTTGTGGCGGCTATCAAGGAATTTTTCGGCTCCTCCCCTCTGTCCCAGTTTATGGATCAGAACAATCCCCTGGCGGAGCTTACGCATAAAAGACGTCTCTCGGCGCTGGGTCCCGGCGGTCTGAGCCGTGACAGAGCCAGCTTCGAGGTGCGCGACGTACATTATTCGCACTACGGAAGAATGTGCCCTATCGAGACGCCCGAGGGTCCCAACATCGGACTTATCTCATATCTCGCTTCCTTTGCCAAGATCAACGAATACGGCTTCATCGAGGCGCCGTACCGCAAGGTGGACAAGGAAAAGGGAGTCGTTACCGACGAGGTGGTCTATATGACCGCCGACGTGGAGGATTTGTATATAGTTGCGCAGGCAAACGAGCCGTTGGATAAGGAGGGGCACTTTATGCGTCCCCGCGTTACCGCCCGTCACCGCGACGAGATACTGGAGGTAGCGAGAGAGACCGTCGATTATATGGACGTTTCCCCCAAGATGATGGTATCGGTGGCTACCGCCATGATACCCTTTTTGGAAAACGACGACGCAAACCGCGCCTTGATGGGCGCCAACATGCAGCGCCAGGCGGTGCCCCTTATGGTGACGCAAAACCCCGTTGTAGGCACGGGTATGGAGTATAAGGCGGCGGTAGACTCGGGCGTTTGCGTGCTTGCCAAGGAGGACGGTCTTGTTACCAACGTCACGGCGGACACCATAACCGTTTTCACCAAGGAGGGCAAGGAGCACAGATACGAGCTTATCAAGTTCAAGCGTTCAAACCAGGGCACCTGCATCAATCAGAAGCCCATTGTCAAAAAGGGCGACACGGTTAAGGCGGGGGACGTTATAGCGGACGGTCCCGCCACCAGCAACGGCGAAATATCCTTGGGCAAAAACGCCCTTATCGGTTTTATGACCTGGGAGGGCTATAACTACGAGGACGCCGTTCTTATAAACGAAAAGTTAGTATACAACGACGTTTACACTTCTATCCATATCGAGGAGTACGAGCTTGAGTGCCGCGAGACAAAGCTGGGTCCCGAGGAGATAACAAGAGAGATCCCCAACGTCAGCGAGGACGCGCTTAAGGACCTGGACGACCGAGGGATCATAAGAATAGGCGCGGAGGTCCGCGCGGGCGATATACTTGTGGGCAAGGTCGCCCCCAAGGGCGAGGCGGACCTTACCGCGGAGGAAAGACTTCTGAGAGCTATCTTCGGCGATAAGGCAAGAGACGTAAGAGACAACTCGCTGCGCGTTCCTCACGGCGAAAGCGGCGTTATAGTTGACGTAAAGGTGTTCGACAGGACCAACTGCGCCGAGCTTTCCCCCGGAGTTAACGAGGTAGTTCGCTGCTACATCGCGCAGAAGAGAAAGATCAGCGTAGGCGACAAAATGGCGGGCCGCCACGGAAACAAGGGCGTTGTTTCCCGTATCCTCAAGCAGGAGGATATGCCCTTCCTCCCCGACGGCACACCCCTTGACATAGTGTTGAACCCATTGGGCGTTCCCTCGCGTATGAATATAGGACAGGTCCTCGAGGTGCATTTGGGCTACGTTGCCAAGGCGCTGGGCTGGAAGGTAATGACCCCCGTTTTTGACGGCGTTCACGAAGAAAATATCCGCGATATGTACGGTTACGCAAGAGAGCACAAAGCGGAGCTCTCGGGCGAGGACACCGCGCAGATCGACTTTACAAAGCTTCAATGGACGGACGACTGTAAAACGCAGCTCATTGACGGCAGAACGGGCGAGCTGTTCGAGTCCCCCGTAACGGTAGGCTATATGTATTACCTTAAGCTCCACCACCTGGTAGACGATAAGATACATGCGCGTTCAACGGGTCCTTACTCCTTGGTAACGCAGCAGCCTCTCGGCGGTAAGGCGCAGTTCGGCGGTCAGCGCTTCGGCGAAATGGAGGTTTGGGCGCTGGAGGCATACGGCGCGGCTTACACCTTGCAGGAGATATTGACCGTAAAATCCGACGATATCGTGGGACGCGTAAAGACCTACGAATCCATTGTAAAGGGAGACAACGTTCCCAAGCCGGGCGTTCCCGAATCCTTTAAGGTTCTTGTAAAGGAGCTTCAGTCCTTGGGTCTTGACGTCAAGGTGCTCGACAGAAACCACGAGGAAATAGACCTTAAGCAGACCTTTGACGACGACGAGGAGGTCGGAATGGTCAACGCAGACGATTTCGAGTACGTTGCCGACCAAAACGAGCTTGACGCCTCCTTTATCCCCGAAAATCCCGACGATGACGACGCACTTTACGGCGGCTATGACGGCGACGATTTCGGAAGCGGCGATGACGACGAGGACGATTTCCCCGGCAGTATGGTCATGGACAGTATCACGGACGATGACGACGAGTAAGAGGCGGTATTTTTCGGAGACTGCTTAGAGTCTGTTTAGTATCTCGGCGTGCACGGATTTTCGAGCATAATTTTGCTGAGAACAAGGAAAAACGACGCAGAAATACTTGATGTATTTCAAGGAGTTTTGACGCAGTTATCGGCAAAATTTGCCGAAAAAAACGGGTGCGAAGAGATACTAAACAGGCTCTTAGGCAAGGTGTTCCAAAAATCTTCTTAAACAATTTTGACAAAAAATCAAAGAATCGAGGTCAATTAAATTGTCAGACAATGTTTTTGAGTCAATTAAGATCGGTCTTGCTTCACCCGAACAAATAAGGAAGTGGAGCCACGGCGTTGTTACACGCCCCGAAACCATAAATTACCGTACCCAAAAGCCCGAACGGGACGGCTTGTTCTGCGAGCGCATTTTCGGACCCACGAAGGACTGGGAGTGCTCCTGCGGAAAGTACAAGAAAATACGCTTTAAGGGCAAGACCTGCGAGCGCTGCGGCGTTGAGGTAACAAGAAGCAAGGTAAGGCGCGAACGTATGGGCAGCATCGAGCTTGCCGCTCCCGTTTCCCATATTTGGTATTTTAGGGGCACTCCGTCCCGTATCGGTCAGATGCTGGATATTTCCCCGAAAAGACTTGAAGAAGTGCTTTACTTCACAAAATATATCGTGACCGACCCCGGCGAGGGCACCGTTCTCACAAAGGGACAGCTCCTCACCGAAAAGGAATACAACGATATGCGCGAGCGGTATGAGGACGATTTCTGCGCGGGCATGGGCGCGGAGGCCATCAAGCTCCTTTTGGAGGAGATCGACCTGGACGCGCTTTCGGAGCAGCTCAAAAGCGAGCTGGTGAACACCCAGGGTCAGAAGAGAATGAAGATACTCAAAAGGCTCGACGTTGTGGAGGCGTTCAGACAAAGCGGCAACCGTCCCGAGTGGATGATACTGGACGTTATACCCGTTATCCCTCCCGATATCCGCCCCATGGTGCTGTTGGACGGCGGACGCTTCGCCACCTCCGACCTTAACGACCTTTACAGGCGCGTTATCAACAGAAACAACCGTCTTAAGAGAATGATGGAGCTTAAGGCTCCCGATATAATTATCCGCAACGAAAAGCGCATGCTCCAGGAGGCGGTGGACGCGCTTATCGACAACGGCAGACACGGCAGAGCGGTAACGGGTCCATCCAACAGAGAGCTGAAATCCCTGTCCGATATGCTTAAGGGCAAGCAGGGACGCTTCAGACAGAACCTGTTGGGTAAGCGCGTGGATTACTCGGGACGTTCGGTTATCGTGGTAGGTCCCGATCTGAAAATGGACCAGTGCGGTCTTCCCAAGGAAATGGCTATAGAGCTGTTCAAGCCCTTTGTGATGAAAGAGCTTGTGCAGCGCGGCAAGGCGAACAATATCAAGAGCGCGAGAAAAATGGTGGACAAAGCCAACGACGACGTTTGGGACGTTTTGGAGGACGTTATCAAGGATCACCCCGTGCTGCTGAACCGTGCGCCTACGCTTCACAGATTGGGTATACAGGCGTTTTCGCCCGTGCTGGTAGAGGGGCGCGCGCTTAAGCTTCACCCCCTTGTCTGCACCGCGTATAACGCAGACTTCGACGGCGACCAAATGGCAGTGCACCTCCCTCTTTCGGCTGAGGCGCAGAACGAGGCGAAAAACCTTATGCTGGCGGCGAAAAACCTGCTCAAGCCCTCGGACGGACGTCCCGTTACGGTGCCCACGCAGGATATGGTGCTGGGCTCTTATTACCTTACCATTACCAAGGAGGGCGAGCCCGGCGAGGGAAGCGTATACCGCGACTTCAACGAAGCGCTTATGGCATATCAGGACGGCATAATCACGCTTCATTCGGCGATAAAGGCGCGCTCGACCCGTATCGTAAACGACGAGACCGTAACGCAGCTTATCGATACGACGGTGGGCAAGATCATCTTTAACGAGCATATCCCGCAGGACCTGGGCTTCGTTGACCGCAGCAAGCCCGAAAACGCGGCGAAGCTCGAGATAGATTTCAAGGTAGGCAAAAGCCAGCTCGGCAAGATCATTGACAAGTGCATAAAGGTCCACGGCACCGTCGTTACGGCGCAGGTGCTGGATAAAATAAAGGCGCTGGGCTTCAAGTATTCCACTAAGGCTGCGATTACCGTGGCGGTATGCGATGCGTCTATCCCTCCGCAGAAAAAGCAGCTTCTTGAGGAGGCGGACGAGGAGGTAATGGAGATAAACCAGGATTTCGCCATGGGCTTCATCTCCAACGCAGAGCGCAAAAACGCGGTTTTGGCGGTATGGAACAGGATCACCGACGAGATATCGGACGCTCTTACCAAAAACCTGGATCAGTATAACCCCATTTTTATGATGGCGGACTCGGGCGCCCGCGGCAGCACGAATCAGATAAGACAGCTGGCGGGAATGAGAGGACTTATCGCCAACACCTCGGGCGAGACCATCGAGATACCTATCAGAGCCAACTACCGCGAGGGCCTGAACGTACTTGAATACTTCATTTCTTCCCGAGGCGCAAGAAAGGGACTTGCCGACACCGCGCTGAGGACCGCCGACTCGGGTTATCTTACCCGCCGTTTGGTAGACGTATCTCAGGAGGTCATTATCCGTATGGAGGACTGCGGCACCGACGAGGGCACCGAGGTATACGAGCTGGTGGACGGAAAGCGCGTTATTGAGACGCTGAACGAAAGACTTATAGGCAGATACCTGCTGCACGATCTGTACGACGAGAACGGCAATTTGGCGGTCTCCAAGGACAAGATGCTGGACGACGCGGACGCTCAGAGGATCGCGGATATGGGCATCAAGAGGATAAGAATACGCTCCATACTGGGCTGTAAGGCTCCTCACGGAGTTTGCGCCAAGTGCTACGGTCACTCTCTTGCAAACGGAAAGCCCGTTCAGATAGGAGAGGCGGTAGGCGTTATCGCCGCTCAGTCCATAGGCGAGCCCGGTACGCAGCTCACAATGAGAACCTTCCACACGGGCGGTATCGCCAACGCGGAGGATATCACGCAGGGTCTTCCCCGCGTAGTAGAGCTTTTTGAAAGCAGACAGCCCAAGTCCTGCGCGATACTGGCGAAAAACTCGGGAACAGTCCATATAGAGGAGATCAAAAAGGTAAGACACGTTGTGATAACAGGCGAGGACGGTCCCTCCGAGCCCGTGCCCGTGCCCTTCGGCTACAGAATGAGAGTAGACGAGGGAGACTATATCGAAAAGGGCGATTATATCACCGAGGGCGCGGCGAATCCTCACGATATACTTGACATATCGGGAGAGGAAGCCGTTCAGAACTATATTATCTCGG
The DNA here is from genome assembly GCA_023663265.1 of Bacteroides sp. GTDB lineage: Bacteria > Bacillota > Clostridia > Oscillospirales > Ruminococcaceae > Ruminiclostridium_E. The sequence continues at coordinate 9,597 of JAMPHV010000036.1, read as the reverse complement.
AGGTGCAGAGAGCTTACCGTCAGCAGGGCGTTGACGTTAACGACAAGCACATCGAGGTAATAGTCCGCCAAATGATGAGAAAGGTCAAGATCGAAAATCCCGGAAGCTCTTACCGTCTGCCCGGCGCAACGGTGGACAAAACGGAGCTTGCGCATATCATGGAGGACCTTAAGCAGCGCGAAGCAAACGGCGAAGCGGTCGAGTATCCTACGGCAATACCTGTTATCCTCGGTATCACCAAGGCTGCTCTCGCAACTGACAGCTTCCTGTCCGCAGCTTCATTCCAGGAAACAACCCGTATTCTTACCGACGCCGCTATCCACGGCAAGGTAGACCCGCTGCTGGGACTTAAGGAGAACGTAATTATCGGTAAGCTTATCCCCGCGGGAACGGGTATGAGCAGCGACGCGGAGGAAAGCAAGGAAGCGGCTCCCGAGGCGGTCAATCAGTAAAAAAATATAAAATTCGACCCGTTAAAATTTCGCTTTGCAGCGGTTTTAACGGGTCGATTTTTTATACTAATAGCCATTAAAAAATGGATTTATCCGTTTTTTAATGGCTATTAGTATTTATTGGTCAGTATTGATTTATTTCGGATTCTGTTTCCACCTTAAGCCGCCCGACTTGTCCCTCTAACTTGGAGGACTGCTCGCTGAGCACCGAGCAGGAAGCGGCGGTCTCCTGTGCGGTAGCCGAGTTTTGCTGAACAACGGTGGAAATGTCCTCGATACCGCTGTTGACCTGCGCTATCGCGTCCGCCTGCTCCTCGGAGGCTATGGAAATTTCGCTGATGTATGCGTTGGTACGGTTGGCAAGCTCCATTACCTCTTTCATGGTAGAGGCGGTCTCTTGGGCGATCTTGATGCCCTTGTCCACCGCTTCGATGGTGGCGGTGATAAGGGTGCCCGTCTGCTGCGCAGCCTCGCCGCTCTTTGCCGCAAGGGTACGCACCTCCTCCGCGACTACCGCGAAGCCCTTGCCCGCGTCTCCCGCCTTGGCTGCCTCTACCGCGGCGTTGAGAGCGAGTATGTTGGTCTGGAAGGCTATGTCGTCAATGGATTTGATGATATTCTGAATTTCGTCCGATCTCTTTTGATCTCGTCCATGGCGCCGAGCATATGCTCGACCTCGCTGTTCTGAAATTCTATCTTCTCGGCGCTGGAGGCGGAGACCTTATTTGCTTCCGCCGCGTTGTTAGCCGTGCTCTGTACCTTGCCCGCTATTTCGTTGACGGTGGCTGAAAGCTCTTGAATGGCGGCTGCCTGTCTGGTGGTGCCGTCCGCTAAGCCCTTTGAGCCCTCGGCGATCTGAGCCGCGCCTATCATAACATCGCTCGAGGATTGTCCGATATTTCCTATAAGCTCTCTCAAGGATTCCTCTATCCTTTCAAAGCAGGTGTTTATCTCGGTAAATTCGCCTATGTAGCGTATTCTCGGGCGAACCGTGAAATCGCCGTCCGCCATACGCGTAAGCACATGCTTGATATCGGTTATGTAGCCGTGCAGCGTGCGCTTGGTGTTTTCAAGCCTAAGAACAAAGTCTCCCAGCTCGTCGTCGGCAAATTTATAAGAGGATTCGGGCTCGTCCAGTATGCCTCGGCTCATGCTGTTGGACAGCTTTTCCGCCTCCTGTATGGGTCTCAGTATCATTTTTACGCAAACTGTGCTCATCAGGAACATAAAAGCCGCGCTGACAACGACCATAACTATTACGGAGGTTATTACCATAGAATATTTAAGAGCGTCGGAATCCTCCGCCGAGCAGGCGGCAAAATACGAGCCCACAGGATAATCGGAAATGTCGGTAAACTGCTGATAATAAACATAGTATTTGTGACCGTTTATGACCGCGGTGCCGGTATATTCGCCGCTGTCTCCGAACACCTCGGCGGCGATCTTGTCGGACATTTCCGTGCCCGTGATCCTTTCTCCGCTTTCATCAAGGATCGTGGTGGCGTAGCGGGTGGTTTTGCTGAAAACGGTCACCTCGGTGCCGAGCTCCTCCTTTATGGTGTCGATCCAGTCGCAGTTGTCCATACGCATGCCTACGACCACCGCGCCTCTGTCAACGCCGTTGACCTTTATCGGTCTTGTGTACTGAAGAGTAAGCCCCGCACGAGAGTCCAAAACAAAGCCGCAGTAGCCGAGAGCCCCCACCTTGCTTACGGTAAAGTCCGCAAGGTTGTAGTTGCCCGTCTGCCAGTATACTGTTCCCGTTTCGTTGTAAAACGCCGCGAAGTCGTAATCCGAGTCCTTGGCGTCCGACCATACCGAATTTGTATTGGCTACGTTGTCGGGCAGTATGACATTGGAAAGGTTCAAGGTGTTGTATATTTCCTCCAGCCTGTTCTTGTGCTCGTCGATTCGGTATTTAACTATATTCAGACCCGACTCCGTGTGCATCAGCATCAGGGAGTCGTTCTGATAGCTGGCGCGAAAGATCGTGACAACGTTCACTATCGCAACCGTCAGCATTATACACGTAATGATCGCAAGTAAAAGCTTTCTTCCTAATTTTGAATTCATAATGATAATCTCCTTATTATATATAAAATGTTCGGGATTGAGCATTATGCCGACACTATAATTTTATCATTTTTCGGCGGGAAAGTCAACAAAATCTAATAAAATTTTACAAATAACTATTCACAAATCCGAAATTTTATGGTACAATATACTTGAGAAAATAAACCCACGCCAAAGCCTATGAGCTTTCGTGTGCTCCCCTAACGGAGAGGAGGAGACAGCTGAATGGAAAATTACAACTACAAGGTCGTAGCGGTGCTCAGAGAGGACCTAAGCGATGAGGAAAGAGAACAGGCGCTGCAGATCATTGAAAAATGGCAAAAGAAATTCAAGGTCGTCAAGATCGATGATACGACCTTTTGTAAGGCAGGCATTGTAACAGGTCTGGACGATTTCGGACCCGTAACGTTTTTTTACAGTATGATGAAAAAATTCAAGCAGTATTTTTCTAAATTGGAATATTATGATTTTGATACGGAGGAAAAATTTGTTGCCGTATGAAAAAGGAAAATAAGCTTTGGCAGAACGGAGTTGTTTTATCCTTTGATTTAAGCACGAAGCAGCTTAGAAAATATTTTTCAAGAACTGCGCCCCACGGCGCCTACGGCATAATAAAAAGATTTTTGGCAAAAAATAAGTTTGAACATACAAAGGATTCCGACTATGTGAACGAAAATATCAGCAAGCTTGGAATGATCGATCTGCTGACGGACTTTTCAACCGAAAACAAATGGTTTCCCTTATGCGTAAATAAAATCAACATAAGTCCGAATGTGGAAAGTCTTAATATTTCCGAGCAAATAAAAGACCTTGCCGACGTTGACTGGCAAGCCCAAAAGGACGCCGAAAACGATTCCCCTCGATAACGAAACAGCAAAGCAAAAAGAAGGGGCTGTAAAAAACTATCCTAAAACTTTAAAAAATTGATAATTGATAATTGTCAATTACTATAAAAAAACGACCCGTTTCCGACGGATCGTTTTTTTACAGCCTCTTCTTTTTGCTTGCGTTATCAATCGACGGAAAGTATTCCGCCCTTAGAGCTGCAAATCACAGTGAAGCTTTTGTACGCGGTTTTCTTTTCGCCCTCCGCGTTAACGTAGTCGGCGCCGACTACCGCGCCGATAATGCTGAATTCGCCCTGACCGAAGAAGACGTCCTCGACCTCGGAGCTTTCAGAGGCGGAAACAAAGTATACCCTTTCGGTAACGTTTCCCTCCTCCTTCATATAATTGAACTTAAGCCCGCAGGACTTCATATAATCGTCGATCGTTTCACAGCCCACCAGCGAGGGAGGGCTGTAAAGTGCCGAACGTCCGTAGTTGCTCTGTACGGCAGAGGCGGACATTTTTGAACAGCCGTTTACGATCCCGCGGAATTGCTTTGCGCCGTCGGGAAGCGAGGAAACGCCGCCGAGAAGCACGGCAAGCACTATCCCTACTATCAGCAGGACCGCCGCCAGCGCGGCGCCGATAACAGATTTTTTACTCATATAAGCTCCTCCTCTTCCGAATCGCTTTGTACGTCATTCTCCTTGTTTTCCGAAGCCGAAGCGTTCACCGCGGCGGGAGCCGATGTATCGGCTTGGGGCGCGGTCTGTGCGTTCGTTACGGTCGGGTTAGGCGCCGCGGGCGCGGCGGGCGTTTGAACGGGAGCCGCCTGAACAGCCGCCGCTCTTTCGGCGGCCTTTGCCTTTGCCGATGCGGAAACGTTCTTAACGTCGGCTATCCAGCCCTTAAGGCTTATCAGTACGACTAACGCGAAGCCGATAAACGCAGCCGCCGTAAGGATCGCCAAGATAACTCCCGCCAAATTTATCTCCTCCGTAACAAGAACTATCGACAGGGAGGCTGTAAACACGGGGTTTTCGTCCCCAACGTCAAAGCTTCCCTCGGTGAAGTGAACGGTTTTGCCCAAGGGCTTGTCAAAAACAAGCTCCACAGGCTCGCTGCCCGAGATAGCTCTCATATCCATGGAAACGCTGTACATATTTTGCTTTGTAAAGGGCGAGCCGTTGGAAGCGGGAAGCGCATTGAAATCAAGAGAGCCCGTTTTTCCCGTATAATAGGAAACGAAGCTTTCATAGCTTTCAACGGCGGTTTTGGAATCGAACCTGACCTCGTACCCCTTAAAGCCGTCCTCGCTGAAGTCGGAAAGCTTCATTCCCTCGGCAAGGGAATTTTCCAGCTTTTCCTTAAGAATACTCTGCGCCGTTTCGTTCATGGCTTCGGATACCGACATTTTCAGCGAAAGGCTGAGAGAATTGCCCGATAAGCCCATATTTACGGCGTATTTTTCAAACTCGGGCGTCCATGCAAAGCCAAGCTCCTGTGCTTCGCCGTCGGGATAATAGGAAAAACACCTGTTTCCGTCCCGATCCGTGTCGGAATAGACGGAAGCGGAGGAGGAATCGTAGGATATCTCGGTCCCGTCGGGCATATAGTATCTGCACAGAAGATAGTTTGCCGAGCGCTGCAAATACGCCGACGCGTTTATTTTTTCGGAGACCGCTATCCTCATTTCTCCGTAGGAGCCGGGAACCGCGGATATATCCATATCAAAGGAAATGCCGTCGTCCAAAAGTATCTGAGCCGTTTTTGCCGAGATCTCCTCGGGGGAAAGCTCGCCTAACTCGATTATATACGTCCTTGTGCCGTAATCCACGTTGACCTCGCTGCGATAAGCGCTTCCCGCCGCCAGTGCGGAAAAGTATTCCTCAAGCTCGGTGCCGTTCTCGCTGAGAGCGGCGGCGGTGGTTTCATTAAACACAAAGGTAAAGCTTCTTTCAACCCTGCCCGCCGAATCGACGCGGGTATCTACCTCCACCGATTGAGCGCAGTTGCTTTCCGAATCGGACATATTCATGCGGCTGCCCGTGGAATATTCCTTGCCGTTTATCACTAACTTGCTCGAACCTGTTTCATACCAGTCGCTCGTAGAGCTGTGGTCAACTATGTTTTGCTTTTGCAGACCGTAGGTGAGCCAGCCGAGCAGGTCAATGGAGGTAAAATTCTCGCTGAACACGGTAGAGGACTTAAAGGGAGAATCCACATTCTCGTATTCTATCTTATACTCGGTCTTATTGTTGGGATTCGCCGCAAATACCGAGGCTATCTTGGCGCGGTAATCCTCTATCCCGTTAAATTCAAGGGTAAATTCGTATACTAAGCTGCCGTTGACGGTTTTTGAGCTGTAGGAAAGCTCGTCGGGCTTATAGCTCTTTACCGTGGATTCGACAGCTGCGGCTCCGCCCTTGATGTATTCCTTAAGGTCGGATTCGGAAAGGGTGAGGGTCATAACTCTCTTTCCGCTGAAATCGCCGTCCGCCGAAAGGCTCGTGTCCACCGTCGCGCCGCAGCCCGCCAGCACAAGGCACAGAGCGACCGTTATAAAAACGGCGATATATTTTAATCTTGATCTGATCTTCAAAATTCTTTTACTCCTAACATTTGTATTTTGCCGATTTTATTTAAGCACGTTCTCAGAACAACGAATCCGCAAAGCTGCTGAAGCTGTTCAGTCCGCCGAAAAAGCTGCTTGTCAAGCCGCCCATCGCCTCTTGAATATTCGACATTATTCCCGAGCCGAGAGCGCCGATAACAAAAACTCCCGCGTAAAACGCGCAAAAGAAAATGATCGACAGACCCACTATGTAGTACCAAAACGGCGAGGAGGAAAACTTATCCATTTTCTGAATCCCCACATAGCCCAAGACCGTCACCGTGAAAAGCGCGGCAATAACAAGCATAACGCCCGCGGGCACGTAGAAAAAGCTGAATATCCCGCCCAAGGTCGTCAGCATAACGGCGGGCAGAAGAGCGGTGGTCACCATATTCGCGACCGCGAAGAACGGCGCCTTCTTTTTGCAGATCACCATAATTATCTTGATAATGCACACCGCCGCCGCAATGCATATCACCGCGGCAAGGAGATTGAGAAAATAAAGCTTGACCGACGAGGCTCCCAGTTCCTTCAAAAACGCCGAATAGTCTCCGTATTTCAGCTTGGTATCCGGGGAAAAGACAGAGAACACAGAAGCGATAACAGAGAATACGCCTCTCCTAAAAATAGTGGTAGCGGAAAAAGCGATAAGCAGCGCCTCGATCACCGCCAAAAATACCCAAAGGATATCTGTTCTGACCGCATTCGCCGATATCTGCTTTACGGGAGAAACCACAACTCCCTTTATCGTACCCAAAAGCTCCTTAAATAGGGGGTTGTTCTTGATGGATTCCGCCGCCTTTTTCGCGCTCTCCGCTATGTCCTGTCCGTTAGGGAGCCCCGAGGCGGGCTGAACGTTCGTCTGAGGCTGCTGCGTCTGCTGAACGGGTGCAGTGGGGGGAACGGGAGGCACGGGAGGTACAGGAGGTACAGGGGGAACAGGAGGAACGGACTGCTCCTGCTGTATTGGCTGCGCTTCCGTCTGCGTCGGTTGTACGGGCTGATCTGCCGAGCAGCTGCATATCCCGTTTTCGGGAAGCTCTTTGCCGCATTTTGTACAAAACATAAGATATACTCCTTATTATTTATTGCAGAATATCTTCGGCATAAAAATATACATCGGCGAAAATGCCGATGTACAAGGGAAATATTTTCGACATATTTTGAATTTATTCCGCTGAAACAATTATACAAAATTTGCCGAGGATTGTCAAGAAAATTTTAATTTTTTCTGTTTTCTCTGTTTTCTCTCTTTTAACCGTTTATGGCATGCGCGCTCTCTTTGGCGTGCGCTCTCCCTCTGATATAATCGAGTATGACCTCCGAGCTTTCCTCAACGCCTATGGAGCTGTCGAGCATAAGCTCGTAATTGTGCCTTTCGCCCCAATCCTGTCCCGAAATATTCTTGTAATAGGAGCCTCTCGCCTCATCGGAGCGGCGAATGTTTTTGACCGTCTCCTCCGAGCTGTCGCCGTATACCTCTTTAACGCGGGCGATCCTGTAAGCCTCGTCGGCGTAAATGAAAACGCGCACGGTATCCTCGCGTTCGCGCAGAACGTAATCCGCGGCTCTGCCTACGATAACGCAGCTCCCGTTGTCCGCAATCTTTTGTATAACTCTGTCCTGCGCTATGATAGCCTGTCTCACTACCTCGGTGCTGAGATAAAGGCTGTGCAGCAGCGCGGGGGCGTTGACGTTTATATCTGAGATAAATTCCTTGTCCAGTCCGCTTTCCTGCGCCGCAAGAGCGGTCATTTCCTTATAGTAAAACGGTATGCCCAATTTTTCGGCGACGAGCTTTCCTATCTGCTTGCCCGAGGAGCCGTGCTCCCTTGCGATCGTGATGATAACGCCCTTTGAGGAGAGCTTGAGCACCGCCTCGGCGGTCTCCGCTCCCTTGCCCTCGGTCGGCTTGACGTTAAGAGTTTTCATAAACGTTACCGTAAGCAGAGCCGCAACTATCATGGCGATAAGGTCCGCCGCGGGAGCCGCAAAAAGTATGCCCTCTATCCCGAAGAAGATCGGGAGAGTGATTATAAGCGGGATAAAGCATATAATATCGCGGATCATGGAAGCCACTACCGCCCGTATCGGCTTGCCCACCGCCTGAAAAAAGATCGAGGTCATTTTTACCGTACAGGTAAAGGTGACCAGGCAAAGGAAAATGCGGAAGGTAAGCTCGCCGAATTTCCAGTAATCCTCGGGGTTGGGGATATTGGTGGGCGTTCCGAACATTCCCACGACCATGTCGGGCGCCAGCTCGAACAGCAAGGTCGAAGCAAGCCCTATAACAACGGTGCAGAGCAGTATCTTGCGGTACAGCTCACGAACGCGGTCAAACCGCTTCGCGCCCATATTGTAGCTGATTATCGGCTGACAGCCCAAAACAATGCCCACCACAAGGTTTATAACTACCGTAAACACCTTGCTTTCAATGCCGATTATCGCAATGGGTATATCAACTCCGTACTGCGACATCGCGCCGTATTTCGCTAACATAATGTTGCAGACCAAGGAGATTATAACGATGGTCATCTGCGTTATGAAAGAGGAGGCTCCCAGCTTAAGCGCCCCCGAAAACACCTTCAGATCGGGGATAAAGCTTTTTAACCCAAGCTTGAAGGTCTTGGTGCGGAAGAAGTAGATAAAGGTTATGACAAATGAGACCGTCTGACCTATGACCGTTGCCAGCGCCGCGCCGAACATTCCCCATTTTGCGCCGAAGATAAAGACGGGGTCCAGGATAATGTTGGTGAGCGCGCCCGCCAGCATGGAAGCCATAGACCAGGCGGGAGTGCCGTCCGCGCGTATAACGGCGTTCATCATATTGGCGAGCATAAATATCGGGAAAAAGGCGAGGATAAGATTAAAGTATTCCACCGCCATTCCGATGCTGTTTTCCGAAGCTCCGAACAAGGTAAGAAGCTGAGTTTTAAGCGGATAAAACACCGCCATAAGCACAATGCCCGTGATCAAGGTAACGAAGATACCCGTACTGATAGACTTATGGGCGTTCCGCGAGTCGCTTTGCCCTTGGCATATGTTCAGATAGGCGGCGCAGCCGTCGCCGTAGCACCAAGCGAACGCCTGCGCGATGATAAAGATCGGAAAAACAACGCCCGTGGCGGCGTTTCCCAGCGCGCTCAGCTCACTGTTCCCGATAAATATCTGATCGACTATGTTGTAAAGCGCGCTGACAAGCAGCGAAAGCACACAGGGAACGGAAAATTTCAGCATGAGCCTTGAAATTTTTTCCGTTCCCAAAAAGTTTTGATTTTTTTCTTGATTCATATTTTCCTCCGTTATGTAATATAAGGGATTTCTATAAGAGATATCTCCCGAAAAACGCCGAACAAAAAAAGCGCAGAAATCTGAATTTCTACGCCTTTGAGCTGTTCGACGGTTATTATTATATTAAAAAAACGGATTTTTTTCAAAGGGAGTTTTTCACAAAAATCAAAAATTTTTTCAGCGGGCAGATCGATAATTTTTACAAAAACAATTTAAGATTCCCCAAAATTCAAGAAAAAAACTGGGAAATCGTTATGACAAAAGTAAAAGCGCACATCTTAAAAAGAAAATAAGCATTGAATAAAAAGCAGAATGAGCTTTAATTAAAGCTTAATAAATC
>JAMPHV010000035.1 GCA_023663265.1 Bacteroides sp. | reverse complement strand
TTTTTATTCAATGCTTATTTTCATTTTATGATGTGCGCTTTTACTTTTGTCATAAAGATTTCTCCATTTTTTGCTTTGAATTTTGGGGAAACTTAAAGGACAAAGCTATTGCAAAAAACGAAAAAATATGTTATTATTGTATAGTGTAATAAGCAAATGAAAAGGTACACGGAACCTTACCCCGAACGAAAGGAAAAAAGCAAATGAAAAATATAAAAAAGAAAGCTTTAAGTTTGCTTTTGGCAGGCTGTATGATAATTACGGGCACCGGCTGTAACGGCGGAGAAGCCGAAGAGCCCGAGGAAAGCGCCGAGGCGCAGGATTATGTTACCGTAACGGACGAAAACGGCGCCCCCGTTACCAACGAGGAGGGCGACGTGGTCACCTCCCTGCTGTCCGAGGAACCGCAGGAGCTGGAGCTAAAGGTCGGCTTCGTTTATTCGGGCGAAGCGGGCAGCGACTCCGCAGGCGAGACCTTTGAGGCTGCAAGAGCGGAGATCGAACGCTCGTTGGACAATACACACACCTGCTATGTGGAAAACGTGCTTGTTTCCCAGTTTGCGGACGCCACCGCGGCGCTGGTGGAAGCGGGCTGCAACGTGATAGTGAGCACCGACAACCGTTTTGCCAACGTTATATACGAGGAAGCGGAAGCAAACAACTCGGTATATTTCATCAGCTTCGGCGGAGACAAGCCGAGAGCCAATCTTGCCTGCTTCCAGGGCGAAATGTACAAGGGCTCTTATGTCTGCGGCTTGGCGGCGGCGTTTAACTCCGACAGCAATATTTTGGGCATTGTTGCCGACCCCTCGGTGATGTCGGTCTACAATATAGTGGGCGGCTTTGTGCAGGGCATCAAGGAGCTCAACGACAAAACTCACCCCGACGTGCGCCTTAACTGGGCGTGGGGCTACAGCGACGAGGAAACCAAGGCGGCTGTTGACGATCTGGCGGCTCAGGGCTGCGACGTGATCTTTGCCGCAACTTATTCCAAGTACGCCGTTTCCTACTGCGAGGAGCTCGGAATAAAGGTGATAGGTCTGGCTCCCGATATGCCGCAGCTCGCTCCCACACAGTACATAACGGGCTGCTACTATTACCTGTCAATATTCCTTATCGATCAGCTCCGCAACGTGAGATACGCAATGGGCAAGGCGCCGAGCGTATATATGGGCGGCGTTAAGGAAAAGGCGGTCCGTATCATCGACTTCAGCGAGAGCTGCCGCGAGGGAACAAAGGATATCTGCGACGTGCTGTACCAAATGGCGTTTGACGAAAGAACGCGTATTTTTACCGGAGAGGTCAAGGACACCTACGGCAACGTGAAAATAGAAAAAGGCGCGACCCTTAGCTCCGATCAGATAATAGATATCGATTGGCTGCCCGAAAACATATCCGTGGAAAATGATTTCACTTCGCCTCAGCTTGATCCTGTCGAGGGAAGCTTAGAGGTTCGAGAATAAAAAAAGCATAATAAATTGCTTCAGCTTGTTAAAAACCGCGTTTTTAACAAGCTGAAACTTTTTTCGGCTTTCTTCCGTTATTATATATGAAAACGGTTTTCATACAAAACAAAAAGGGAGGTGTGAAACGCGAAATGCAGGAGGAAAAACTGATACGTTCCCTGCAGCAGGGCGACACGGCGGCGCTGAGCAAGCTGATCTCACTGTACAACGGCTATGTGTCTTCGATCATAGGCAGAATAATCGGAGGGAGGACTGCCGACTGCGAGGAGCTTACCGCCGATGTTTTTCTTACGGTGTGGAACAACCGCGACAGGCTGCGGGAGGGCAAGCTAAGGGCTTATATGGGGAAAATCGCCCGCAACAGGGCGTTTGACCTACTGCGGCAGGATAAGGACGTTCTGCCGCTGGAAGACGATATACTTATATTCGACGAAGCCGATGTACAAGAAGCGGCGGAGCGAAGGGAGACGGAGCTGATGCTTAAGGAAGCTCTCGGGCGGCTCGAAAAAAGGCAAAGAGAGCTGTTTGTACGTCATTATTACTACGGACAGACGATAAAAGCGGCGGCGGAGGAAATGGAAATAAACCTCTCGACCGCGAAAACGTGGCTTTACCGCGGTCAAACAGTTTTGCGGGAAGCCTTGGAAAAAAACGCAGTTGAGTACTGAGAAAGGATATTGATAATGAAAAAACAAATAGAGATATCAAAGCTTATGGACGATTATGCCGACGACGAATTTGATCTCGGCGCAGAATCGGCGGCAGACGAGAAAGCGGTCAGAAGCAGAGTCATGGCTCGGGTAAAACCCAAAAGAAGCATAAAATTCGGTACCAAGACCGTACTGATCGCCGCGGCTATTGCAGTGAGCGTATTGACGGCGGCTGTGCTTCCCTACGGTATCATACGCGGTCAAAACGGCACCCGATTTGAGTTTTACGAGACAGGATTGGTAGATATCAAATACCCCGAAGCAAAATCGGAAGTCGTCCCCTACGCTGTGGAAAACGACCGTATCTATTTTACGGCGAACGATCAGCGGATAGATATTACCGACATTGTTGAAAGCGGAGAAAATTATTATTACAAATATACCTCCGAGGACACCAACGGAAAGGAATACGTATGCATAGTGGCGATAGGCGGAAGCGCGGAAAACATAATGTACGGAGAAATGATTATAGAGCCCAAGGCACACGGTCAGTCGGCGGCTTATTTCAGTGAAGACTTCGAGCCCTTCTGCTACTTTAAGAACGGCGAAATAATCAGCGTGGACACGCCCGAAAAAAGAGCCGAGTGTACTCACTATCCGTACCGCTCGATAAACGATCCCCACTATATAGCTTTTTCGTATCAGTACAGCCTGTGGTATGACGATATTACTGCGGGCAGGGAAATAGACGTCTCAAAGGCGATCAGCACGTCGTCCTTTGAAAGCGAGTATACCGATTGGGTTTACCCCGAGGACTGGACCGGAGAAAGGGTTGAAGAGGAATAAAAAAATGCCCGTCAAAGCCGAGTTGAAGCAAGGCTTTGGCGGGTATTTTTTTATTGCTTGTTTGGTTATTGCCGTAAATAAAAGGCATACTATAACTGTAAAAAATGAAAGAAGGAAGGAAGCAGAAAATGTCAACCGTAACCGTTACTCAAGACAACATAAGCAGCGAGGTCTTCCGCAGCAGTATACCCGTCCTTATCGACTTTTGGTCCTCCCATAATCAAGAAAAAAGGACCGCCGTTTCCCTTGAGGAAATAAGCGAGGAGCTTAAGGGGACCGCAAAAATAGTTAGGATAAACGTAAACGACGAGCCCGATATCGCCTACCGCTTCAAGGTCAGTCAAGTACCTACAATGCTGGTTTACCGAGGCGGCGCCGTAACCGATACGATAGTGGGCAGCGCCGAAAAGGGTACGATAAAGTGGCTGTTGGGTGAGCAGGCATAGCGTTACTCCAAAAAGTAAGCGGCTTCCATATCCGCGGTGGCTATGGCGAACGCTAAAGGGAATTTCTCAAGCGCGCTTCCCACAATATTGCTGTCCTCCGTGCCCGAAAATCCCATGTGCCAGCGGATAGCCATTGCCTCCTCGCGGGTCAGCCGCATAAAACCGCTTATCATATAGACCGATTTTTCTCCGTGACCGTAGGGCAGCCTATCCTCGAATTTATAGCAGGGAACCTTTTCCCATACGCCTTGATCGTTTTTTACGTTGCGAAAATCTCTTGTGTACACGTCCACCTTGCAGATATCATGGAGCAGCGCCACTATTGCCGCCGTTTCCGCGGAGCAGCTAAGCTTGTATACCTCTTTGACCCGCTCTCTTTCAAGATAATCAGTAAGACAGCGGTACACGTTGATGGAATGCTGCGCCAAACCGCCGTCGTAGCTGCTGTGAAAGCGGGTGCTTGCGGGAGCGGTAAAAAAATCGCAGCGATTGCTCAGATAATCCAAAAGCTTGTCCGCGCCCTCGCGCTTTATGTTTTCATTGTATATTCGGATAAATTCCTCTTTTATCTCGTTTACCGAACGTCTTTCCATATACTATTCTCCGATTTCGATAGCGTCGGGGAATATTCTGTCGCTTTCCTCCTTGTTAAGGAAGGTGGTGCTTACATAGCCCTGTATAATGGCGCCGTCGTCAACGGTAATGGTGGAAGCGCTTATATCGCCGAAAACCACTGCGTCCGCCTTAAACTCCGCCTTTCCCGTGACCTCAACGTTGCCCTTTACCTTGCCGTTGATTTTGGCGAAGCCCGAGTTTAAGTCTCCTATAAGCAGCGTGTCGCGCCCTATCTCAACGTCGCCCTTGAGCTGAATGTTTCCCTGTACCTGCGAGACCATCATATTTGCGTTGCTGCAAATTATATCGCCGATGATCCTGCCGTTTAAGTCGATGTCCTTGGTGGTCTCAACGTCTCCTCTTATATCGCCGTCAATGCTCATATTGGCAAAGGAACGGACGTTTCCGTCTATTATGGTGTTTCTCGAAATAACGGTGAGCTCGTTGTCGGAATTATCGCGGAAATCACGTCTGCCGCCGAGGCTGGCGCCGATAGGGTATGTATTTCCCCTATTATCGTAATTCCTGCCGTAGGACTGGTCCTGACCGCCCTGTCTGTCCGCGCCGATATATGATGAGCGGGACTGCTGATTGCGCTCCGAGGCTCTTTCGTTGTCAAAATTGCGAACATTGTAATTGCGTATCTCCCTGTCGCCGTCCTGTCTGTCGTTGTAGCCGCCGTTTCTGTTATCGTAGGAATTGCGCTGATTATAGCCGTTATTCTGTTGGTTGTCGTAGCCGTTGTTCTGTCTGTTTTCATAGGCGCCGCGCTGATCATAGCCGCCGTCCTGTCTGTTATCGTAGGCACCGCGCTGATCGTAGCCGCCGTCCTGTCTGTTATCGTAGGCACCGCGCTGATCGTAGCCGCCGTTCTGTCTGTTGTCAACGGCACCGCGCTGATCGTAGCCGTTGTCCTGCCTGTTGTCATAGCTCCGGCGGTTATTGCCGTAGTCTCCGGCGTTAGTATTGGCATAGTCCCTGCCCGCGTCGGGTCGGCTTTGATCTCCGCCGCCGACGTTGTTGTAGGGCTGACCCGCACGGTCTCTGTCGCGGCTGTCGCTGTAGTCGGGCTGCCTGTTATCATAAGGGCGGCTGTAATTCTGATTATCGTAGGGACGGTTATAGCCCCTGTCGTTATTGCTGTCAGCGGGACGCTGACCGGAATTTCCGCCGCGGTTATCCTCGTATCTTCCCTGCTCGCGGTAGCCTCCGTCGCGGGGACCCGTGTTGTCGCCGTAATAGCCTCTCCCGTCGCCCGCGCCGCCGTTCATACCGTTTTGGGAAGAATTATCTCCGCGGTAGCCGTTATTGTAGCCCTGTCCGTTATCGGGAGCCTGACCGCGGTAATAGGGACGGCTCGCGCCTTCCACGTAGCGGCTGTCGTCGGAAAAGGGCTCGTCGTCGCCCAACGCCTTTTTCAGACCCGCGACCTGCGCGTTTCTCTTTTTATCGTCCTCTTTCGTGTTGCCGGTAAGCTCCTTTACCGCCTGCGAAAAATTTTCCTTCAGTCCCATTTTAAACGGTCCTTTCATCAAAAAATACGGTCTCAAGCCGATCGGGCTCATAGAGCGCGGTGATATTACAAAAAGCTGTAAATATACATATTTATGATACAATAATATGACTTTTTTGTCAAGAGAAAAGCCAAAAAAATATAGTCTTTGCCAAAATTTTTATGTATTTTGTCAATTTAACGGGTATTTTTTTGTGGGGGTCACTTTATAAAAGCGGTTCGGCTTTCTTTAAAAAACGATATGCTCTCCGTTTGTATTGCTGACAGGCGCTACCTTAAGCATATAGTCCCTTTCGGCTTCCGCGCCGTCTCTTGCGAGCCTGTCCCTTACCGCGCCGAAGGCAAGCTCGGGGGTATTGTTTTCTTGGCTCAGATGCCCGAGCACAAGGCTTACCGTTCCGTTTTTTACCAGCTCCGCGCAAAATTCCGCCGAATCGGGATTAGACAGGTGCCCTATATCGGAGGCGATGCGCTTTTTTAAGTAGTCGGGGTACATCGGGTTGCTTCTCAGTCTTTCGGGCTGATAGTTGGCTTCGATAAACACCGTGCGGCAGCCGAGAAGCTTTTCTCTTACCTCGGCGGTGACGGTCCCCAAGTCGGTGGCAAAGCCAAGCCTTTGGGCGCCGAAATCAAATCGGTATCCTACGCTGGCAAGAGCGTCATGGGGAGTGGGGAAGCAGCTTATCTCCGCCTCAAGCTCTATCTCCGACAGACGTTCAAGACCTCGCAGGTCGGCTGTGGAGGCGACATAACCGTTTCTCACCAAATAATCGAGCGTAGGCTCGGCGCCGTAAACGGGTATATCGGTGTGCTTGGTCAGCGTAAGAAGCCCCTTTATATGATCCGAGTGGTCATGGGTCACAAGTATTGCCTTTACGGAGCCTATCTGCGCACCTATAGAGGAGAGCCCGCCGCAGAACGCCTTAAAGCTGCACCCCACGTCTATCGCGACGCCCCTTTCTCTTGTGCCTATGTACGTTGAATTTCCCTTGCTGGAGCTGCATATCGGGAGAAGCTTCACCTTAAGACCTCCTTATAACAATCAAGCTTATAAATTTGTACCGCAAAAATCAAAATTTGTCGGCAAAGCCGACACCTTAATTGTTAATTGTTATTAGTTATGGCAAAACCAAGGGAGCTGTAAAAAACTATCCCAAAACTTAAAAAATTGATAATTGATAATTGACAATTGATAATTGTGGAGCGGCTCCGCCGCATGATTTAAATTTACGCTTATACATTATTAACCGAGTTCATTATACTAACATCAAGCTTATAAATTTGTACCGCAAAATCGAAATTTGTCGGCGAAGCCGACACCTTAATTGTCAATTATCAATTATCAATTATCAATTATCAATTATCAATTATCAATTGTCAATTGTCAATTGTCAATTATTATAACAAAAAACGACCCGTTTTCGACAGGTCGTTTTTTTACAGCCCCGTTTTTTATATTTTTACGCCTGCCGATCAAAGCGCTTTTCTCATGCCGTCGGTAAACACTCTCTTGACTATATCCGCGCCGAGATTTCTCAGCTTTACCTCCATCTCCTCGTATCCGCGCTCTATGTGGTAAATATCCTCTATCTCGGTGGTGCCCTCGGTGGAAAGCCCCGCTATGATAAGCGCCGCGCCCGCTCTCAGATCGGAAGCCTTGACGGGAGCTCCCGTCAAATGCTCGACGCCCTCTATGATCGCGACCTTTCCGTCAACGGAAATATCCGCGCCCATGCGTCTGAGCTCGTCAACATAGCGGAAGCGGTTATCGAACATACTCTCCGTTACGATGCTGGTGCCCTTTGCCATGGTAAGCAGCGCGGTGAGCTGCGGCTGCATATCGGTGGGAAAGCCGGGGTGAGGCATGGTCTTGACCGTGGTTTTTTCGTATCTGTCCTGTCCGATAACGCGGAGATAATCGTCATGCTCTTCTATAATAACGCCTATTTTTCTCAGCTTGGAGGTAATAGGCTCAAGGTGCTTCGGAATTATGTTGTTTATGATAACGTCGCCCTTTGTGGCAGCGGAGGCTATCATATATGTCCCCGCCTCGATCTGGTCGGGTATAATGGTGTATTCTGTTCCGTGGAGCTTATTTACTCCGCGTATCTTTATCACATCGGTGCCTGCGCCCATAATGTCGGCGCCCATAGAGTTCAAAAAGTTGGCGAGATCGACTATATGCGGCTCCTTTGCCGCGTTTTCGAGAATGGTGAGCCCCTCCGCCTTGCACGCCGCCAAAATCGCGTTAATTGTAGCGCCTACCGTAACTCGGTCGAAATATATCTGCGTTCCGACCAGCTTGTCCGCCTTGATATCGACAATGCCGTGCTCGATATTGTAATCCGCCCCCAACGCCTTGAAGCACTTCAAGTGTTGGTCGATCGGACGGTCGCCCAAGTCGCAGCCTCCCGGCATGGACACCCTCGCTCTTTTAAAGCGGTTGAGCATTGTGCTTAAAAAGTAGTAGCTTGCCCTCATGGAACGAGCCATTTCGTAGGGAACGACCATATCGCGGATATGCGTCGCGTCGATCCTGATAGTGTTCTTGTTGATGATTCTGACCTCTGCACCCATTTCGGTAAGTATCCTCAGATCAATGGAAACGTCGTTGATCTCAGGAACATTATACAGTGTGCAGGGACCGTCCGCCAAAATAGCGGCAGGGATAATGGCTACCGCCGCATTTTTGGCTCCGCTTATGTTTACCGTACCGCTAAGTCTTTTTCCGCCGTTTATAATAAATTTATCCAATTTTAAAGCCTGCCTCTTATTTTATTTGAGGTTCAGGAAATACCCTTGAAATTTTTCTCATAGAACAGATATGTGTAACGCTTTCGACAAAATCTGCCTGTAATTGCCTATTCCATGCAAAATTGCAGGTAAAATCAACTGAACGTTATTAGTATTGCAAAATGTCACCAAGATATTATAGCATAAACAAATAAAAAATGAAAGTAAATTTTTAAAAATCTACATATTCACCAACAAAACCCCGTAATAGTAAAAACTTTTTATATTATTCGTATTTTTTTAAGTTCAGTTTCGTTTTAAGACATCGGGACAAGCGTCTGTATAGCCGTTTCGCCCTCCTCGGAGGTCTCCTCCGCTCCGTTCGCGTCTTCCCCGCCGCTCTCGGGAACGTCGGCGTCCGAGGCCGAAACGGTCTCAGGAACGCTCTCGGTGATCTCAACTCCGTTGACCACCGCTTCCTCCGCGGTGGATTCCGTAGTGGCTCTCGTAGCTCTCGTGGCTCTTGTCGTTTCCTCGGTAGTGGTCTCGACGGGAGTGATCCTAATGATCTCAACCGACTCGATAATAATGTCCGTTATGGGCTTTGAAGCAATTCCGTTGTTGTCGTCGGAATTGTTTCCGTACGCAGTTTCCACTTCGTTTATAGCCTTTAAGGTGCTCCAGCCGTCTATTACCTGACCGAAAACGGTGTCCTCGCCGTCGTAGCTGTATATTCCGCCTACCTGCAAGTACCGCTCCTTGACCTCGGCGGGCACGGTGTTGAGCTTGGTATAATAGTCCTTGTAATAGCTCTTGTCGCTTTCGAGAAGCCCGCTCATGATCTCCTCGTTGTCCAGGTCCGCCTTGAGCTCCGCCGCGATCCCGTCTATATCCACGGGCTCGCTGTTGTTTACTATGTAAAATTGGCAGTAATTTCCCTTGGTGTTTTTCGCCATGCATACTGCGCCGTAGTAGTGATTCATATATTGGTGGGTCTCGATGTCAAAATATTCCTCATCGGACACGTCTCCGTCAAAGCCCGTGCCTGTAAGCGAGCCCCCCTGGATAAGCTGATCCTTTACAACTCGGTGAAAGGTGCGGTTTTCGTAATAGCCTTTTTCCGCAAGCTTGATAAACTTGGTAACCGCCTTGGGGGCGACCTGCGGATAAAGCTTCACCGTAATTTCCTCTTCGTAATCCTTGACCTTGATCACCGCAAAAACGTCGGTTTCTTCAAGAACGGCTTCCGCCGTATTTCCCATATATTTGCTTTCCTTGGAGCAGCCTGCCGCAAGGGTCAGCAAGACGGCGGCGGAAACCGCGAAAGCAAGGCTTTTTATTTTTTTCATGGCAACTCCTTATTTATTTGGAATATTCCGTTATTTCAACATGGTATACCGTTATATCGTCAATAGGAGCATAGGTCTCGGCGTTGTATTCCGAATTTAATATGTCCTCCAGCACGTCCATTCCGTCAACGACCTGACCGAAAACGGTGTAAAATCCGCTCAAAGTCGGAATGGCTCCGTACTCTGCCCACGCTTCTATCACCTCGTCGGGGAAAAGCTGCTCCCCGTCCCGCGTAACGCTTTTCAAGTCCGAGAGCTGCTGCTCGGTAAATTCCTCATAGGTGCCGCAGATAATATATCTGCTGTCGCAGTAGCCTTGTGTGAGCGAATAAGCGCACAGCGCGCCCTTAAAGGGCCAAAGGTTGGGCGAATACTCGTTTTCAAGCAGCTCTCCGTCGTCGGTGGCTCCCGAGGTGCCGTTTCCCGAGGAGCCTGTCGCCACAAAAAGCTTTTCGTAATTCTGAAATATCGCCGTATTGTCATAATAGCCGTCGTTGGCGCGGTTCACAAAGTTGCTCACCGCCTTGGGCGCATATTCGGGATAAAGCACTGCGGTAATGTCCCCCATAGAGGTCTGTATGACCGCCGTGAGCCGTCCCTCCTCGGGCTCCTTAAGCTGCACCAGCTCCATATCGGAAAAGTCGTAATCCAGCACGGCGCTTCGCGTAGTCGTGCCAAACAGGGAACAGCCGCCCAAAAGCAGCGCCAAGACGACAGCCGAGACAGCCGCCGCTTTCTTTTTTAAGGTCATATTTGCGATCGGTCCTTTCAAGCGTTTTGAAATTCCGTTAAAATTAAATTATCATTATTATTATATAGTCAAATTCGTCAAAAGTCAAGTCTAATTTAAGCCTTTTTGATATTGGTCCCCTGCCTTGTTTCCTCGACGATATACCCCTTCGCCGCGATCTCGTCCCTTATGCTGTCCGCAAGAGCAAAATCCTTGTTTTTTCTCGCATCCCTGCGTTTTTCAACCAGCGCGGTTATCTCCTCGGGGACAGCCTCCTCCTTTTCGTATATTATACCCAAAACTCCCGTCAGCTCGTCGAAGACCTTTTTAAGCTCCTCAAGGCTGCCCTTTGTTGTTTCCGCGCCGTTTACGGCGGTATTTATCTCTCTGACCAGCTCAAACACCGCCGTTATGCCGTCCGCAGTGTTCAGATCGTCGTCCATGGCGTCAATGAACTGCTGCCTGCGGTTTTCGGCGATCCTTACCGCCTCGGGGCTTGCCTCCCCCGCCTTTGCTAAGGGCAGCGCCTTTTCCAGCGCGGATTTGCAGTTTTTGAGCCTTGCAAGAGAAGCCGCCGCGCTCTCCATGACCTCCTCGGTATAGTTGAGCTGAGCGCGGTACTGCGCCTGTAAAAGCATAAATCTTACGGGCTCGTAGCCGAAGCTTTTCGCCAGATCGCGGACAAGGAAGAAATTTCCCTTGGATTTGCTCATTTTGCGGTTGTCAACGTTCAACATTCCGTTATGCATCCAAATATTGGCTAAGGGATAGCCGTTGGCGCACTCCGACTGAGCTATTTCGTTTTCGTGGTGCGGGAAAATAAGGTCCGCGCCGCCGCCGTGTATATCGAGGGTACCGTTTACGAAATGACTCGACATGGCGCTGCACTCGATATGCCAGCCCGGTCTGCCCTTTCCGTAGGGAGAATCCCAGTAAGGCTCGCCCTCCTTGGCTGCCTTCCACACCGCAAAATCCATGGGGTCGCGCTTCTGCTCCCCTCCGTCAACTCTTTCGCTGGCTCCCGCTCTAAGCTCGTCAAGGGGCATATGGGACAGCTTTCCGTACTCGGGGTATTTATTGGCGGCAAAATACACGTCTCCTCCGCTCTGATAGGCGTACCCCTTGTCGATCAGCTTTTTTACCATATCGAGTATGATATCGATGCTTTCGGTGGCTTTAGGGTGAATATCCGCGTCCATCACGTTCAGCCCTCTCGCGTCGGTGAAATACTCGTTTATCATTGCCTTTGCGTGGTCAAAGGGCGAAATGCCCTTTTCGTTTGCAATACGTATTATCTTATCGTCAACATCGGTGAAATTCTGAATGTAGCAAACCTCGTAACCCCGATATTTAAGATATCTCCTCAGCACGTCGAAAACGCAGAGCTGCCTTGCGTTGCCCACATGTATAAGATTATACACGGTGGGACCGCAGACGTAGATATTCGCCTTATTTTCGCTGACGGGTATAAATTCCTCTTTTTTTCTTGACATTGTGTTGTAGATTCGCATGCTTGCTGTCTTCCTTTCTTTTTTGTCTGATCGAGCGTTAATGCTCCATTTCCTCAAGTATCTTGTCAAGCTCCCGCTTTATGCCGCACATTTCCTGTGAAACGGGGTCGGGAAAATGTATCTGATCCAGATCGCCCACGCGTATTCCGTCCCGCTTGACTATCCTTGCGGGCACCCCCACGGCGGTGCAGTCGGGGGGCACCTCGCTCAGCACTACCGCGTTTGCGGCTATCTTGCTGTTATCGCCCACCTTAAAGGGTCCCAGCACTCTTGCTCCCGCACCCACCATTACGTTGTTTCCCAAGGTGGGGTGACGCTTTCCAGTATCCTTTCCCGTGCCGCCGAGAGTCACACCCTGATACACGGTGCAGTTGTCCCCTATTTCGGTGGTCTCGCCTATTACCACTCCCGTGCCGTGGTCTATAAAGAAATTTTTTCCTATGACCGCGCCGGGGTGTATTTCGATCCCCGTTTTTCTGAGCGCTCGCTGAGAAATGGCTCTGGCGCGAAAAAAATGTCCTTTTAAATAGTGCTTGTGAGCCTTGCGGTAGGCTCTTACCGCTTTAAAGCTCGGGTACAGCAGAAAAACCTCAAGTCTGCTTTTTGCCGCGGGGTCGCGCTCTATTATCGAATCAAGCTCGGATTTTAATTCGTCAAACATCGGTATATCCTTTCACAAAAAAACCGCCCCTCAAACACGAAGGCGGCATTGCTGTCACGGTTCCACTCCGATCTTCCTTTGATTTTCCTTTGATAAATACAAACGAGCGTTCCGCTCGGGTGTTCTGATGTTAATATATGCGTCTTTTTATAAAGTGTACCATATTTTTACGAAAATGTCAACTTGCAATGATAACTAAAATATGATAAAATAAATCAAGCGATACCGAAAGGAAGAGGTGTTATATGAAAAAAAATCAGGAAAAAAACGACAGAAGCAATCTGCAAAGGCTTATCCGCAGGAACTGGATCATTGCGGCGGCGTCTCTTGTGCTGGCGGCGGCGTTTTATCTTATTTTAAAGTAGCGCCGCGGCTGAATTTTTTTACAAACAAAATATTGCTCCGCCGATCGTATGCCTGACCGATCGGCGGAGCATCTGTTTTATGGAGCTTCGGTTATCTTATTTCAAGTCTTCTCGACGAGGGCTGTGTTTCCTGCTTTTTGGGCAGGGTCACGATAAGAACGCCGTTTTTATATTCCGCGTCAATGCCGCTCGGGTTGCACTCGGACACGTTAAAGCTTCTCTGATAGGAGCAGCAGGAGCGTTCTCTGCGGACGTAGCTGCCCTTTTTGTCCTTTTCCTCCTTGTTCGTGCTGTGCTGTGCGGAAATAGTAAGGCAGTCTCCGTTCAGATCAAGCTTTATATCCTCCTTTTCAAAGCCGGGGAGCTCGCTTTCGAGAACAAACCTGTCGCCCTCGTCCTTGATGTCGGTCTTGCAGCTCGTGATCTGATTTCCCTTAAAGAAATCGTCCTCAAACTCATGAAAAGCGTTAAACAGATCGTAGCCTTTTCTTTCAAACGGTGTAAGCATACTCATAATAAATTCCTCCTTTGGAATGTTGATCGCTCGAAAGCAAGGCGGTTATAAGATACTCGGCGTAAATTGCCTTATAATTATTTATAAATTTCTTTATATTGCCTTGCTTTTGATTTTGTTGTCTCTTCCTTTTGTGATTGTAATATTATACCCCGATCTTGATAAAAAAATTACGCTTTTGTGATAGAAAAGCGAAAATTAGCACTCTGACGAACAGAGTGCTAAAAAATTCTGTAAAAGCCTATGAATAAAGGGTCTGTAAAAAAACTATCCCAAAACTAAAAAAATTGACAATTGATAATTGATAATTGATAATTGTGGAGCGGCTCCGCCGCTTGATTTAAATTTACGCTTATACATTATTTAACCGAGTTCATTATAATAATGTTTACTAACATTAAGCTTATAAATTAGTACCGCAAAAATCAAAATTTGTCGGCGAAGCCGACACCTTAATTGTCAATTATCAATTGTCAATTGTCAATTTTTACAGCCTCCTATGAATAAAGGGACGAGAGAATATGCCCTCAGAAAAACTTGACCTCTCCCGTTTTTTCCGCCGTCTTGGGCTGAGCGTCCGAGGCGTAGCCCAACGCTGCCATACCGAAAACGATATGCTCCCGCGGTATTTCCAGTCGGTCCAAAACCTTTCTCACCTCCGGCTCATCGCAGATACCGCTAAGCTGATTTATCCATACCGAGCCTATGCCCAGAGAGTGCGCGGCAAGAAAGATGTTTTGAAGCGCACAGGCGTTGTCGTCGCGCCCGAAAGGGGAATCCGCCTTGTTTGAGGGAATAATGAGCGCGGCGGGACGATACATATCGTAGTCCGCTCTTCCGAGCGCCCCTCCGATCGCCGCCGCCAGCTCCCGTATGTCCTCTTTTTCGGTAAGCACGGTAAATTTCCAGGTCTGCAAATTCCTTGCGCTGGGGGCGTATAAGGCGCATTTTACCAGCGTTTCAAGCTCCGCTCTCGGGACGGGCTTGTCGGTAAACGCTCTGACGCTTCTCCTTGTGAGAATGTTTTCGATAACTTCGTTCATTTTTTCTTTTCCTTTCCGCTTTCGCTTATGCTGTTGTCAATCGCCCGTGGATTCCCTCAGCACAAGGCTGTGGGGAAGCATATATATGCTTTTGTCGGGTATCTCGCTTTTCATATTTCCGATAAGCTTTTCTATGACCAATTTGCCCTGTAAAAAGCAGGGCTGCTCCACCGTGGAGAGGTGCGGCACGAAAATGTGGGAGTAGGCGATATTGTCAAAGCCGAAAAAAATAACGTCCCTGCCTATGTTAACGCCCTTGGATATGGCGTAGTTCATGGCGCCTATGGCTATCATATCGGAAATGGAAAAGATCGCGGTGGGGGGATTTTCCAAGCCGAGCAGATAACGGCAGCCCGTTGTTCCCGATTCGCTTTCGTAGGTGCCTAAATAGACCAGACTTTCGTCGTAGGGAATGCCGTTTTCCTCCAATGCCTGACGGTAGCCCTTTTCGCGGTCGATAGAGCTTTGGCTCCTTGTTTCAGTGGAGATTAGCCCGATCCTGCTGTGTCCCTTGCCTATAAGGTAGTTTACCGCGTCTCTTCCCGCCTTTACGTTGTCTATGGTGACGGTAAGCACGTTGCAGCCCTCCATGCGCTCAAGGCAAAGAGCTATATTGTGATTTTCGGCAAGCTTGGATATGGTGGACGCCTCCTGCTTCGCTCCGAGGAGCACCGCGCCGTCCACCGAATGGGACAGCAGCATTTTAAGCAGGTGCATTTCATGCTCGGGGTCGTCGTGAGTCGTAGCGATCAGCACGTCGTAGCCCTGTGCGAATGCCGCCTCGTCCATGCCGCGGAGTACGTCCGAATAAAAGCTTTGCTCGGCGGAGGCGATGATGGCTAAAATACGCTTGGTCTCGCTTTTGCGCAGGTCTCTGCCCAAGCAGTTGGGGCTGTACCCCATTTCCTCCATTACCCTTGTGACCTTCTCAACCGTTTCGTCCGACACGTTGGAATGCTTGTTGAGCACTCTTGACACCGTCGCCACCGAAACGTTTGAAGCCTTTGCAACGTCTTTTATGGTAACTCCCATTTTTACTTTCCTCCAAAAGCAGGTAATATTATAATTTTATCATACCTCAGTTTCAATTGCAACCGTTTTTTCGACTAAAAAAAGGGGTTATATTTAGCACAATTGCCCCTTTGAAGCAAGGTGGTACATTGGTGATTATGACGGCGGATAATTTGGCTTTATGTCAAGATTTAAGTAATTTGACTGAATTTTTTACAATATTGAACCGATAACTTTGTGCATAATTTTACTTTACTTTTTTGCTAAATTAACTTAAAATATACTTAATAAAAAATACTACTCCTTGAACAAGGAAAGGAACGTTTTCTGCGATGATAAAAAAATCCGTTACAATGAGCGATATCGCCGCTGAGCTCGGGTGCAGCACGGTCACCGTATCAAAGGCTTTGGGCGATAAGGACGGCGTAAGCGACGAGCTAAGGCAGCGAATCAAGCAAAAAGCCAACGAAATGGGATACAGGGTAAGCTATTTTTCCAAGAGCACAAAGGAAACGCTTACCTACAACATCGGCGTTTTGGTGGCGAAGCGCTTTATAAGCGACGCCAGCGCGTTTTATTGGGTGGTGTACCGCTACATAGTCGAGCTGCTTCAAAAGCAAAGCTATTACGGAATATTGGAGGTCATTGCCGAGAAGGACGAGCGCTCGGGGCAAATGCCCAATTCGGTAACGGACAAAAAGATCGACGGCATTATCGTTTTGGGACAGTTTTCCGATGATTATGTGGAAAAAATACTGGATTCACAGATACCCGTGGTGTTCCTTGATTTTTACAGCAGCCGTTCCGATGTGGAAACGGTGCTTTCCGACAATTTTTTCGGCTCGTATATGATCACGAATCACCTTATAGACAACGGTCACAAGCGTATCGGCTTTGTGGGCACCATAACCGCTACCTCAAGCATACAGGACAGGTTTATGGGCTATTATAAGTCGCTTTTGGAGCACGGGATACCCTTAAGAGACGATTGGATAATAAACGACCGCGACGACGACGGCTTAAGCTACAAATCCATAAGACTGCCCGACGAAATGCCCACCGCCTTTGTCTGCAACTGCGACCGTATTGCCTATCAGGTGGTGAATCAGCTTAAGGTGATGGGCTATCACGTGCCCGACGATATTTCCATAGTGGGCTATGACAACCATATTTATTCCACCATCAGCAACCCGCGTATCACCACCATGGACGTGAACAGCTATCGTATGAGCAGCGAGGCGGTGGAGATAATGGTCAAAAAAATACGCGACAACAATTATCACTGCGGCAGGATATTGGTTACGGGAAAGCTGTTGGAAAGAGACAGCGTAAAAAACATCAAGAAAAGCGGAGAGGAATTGTTCAGATGAAGCTGCGGTCCTATCCGATAAATATGCGAGGAATCAAATCAAAATGATCAAGCTTATAGACACTCACGCCCACTATGACGACGAAGCCTTCGACGCGGACAGGGATGCGCTGCTTCAAGGGCTTTTTGCCGAGTCGGTAAAAAAGATAATTACGATAGGCTGCGCGGCGGACAGGTGGGCGGACACGGCGGCGCTGGCGGAAAAATACGAAAACGTTTTCGGAGCGGTGGGCATACACCCCGAGGATATTTACGATATGCCCGAGGATTACCTTTCTCGTATAGAGGAATTGGTCGAAAACCCCAAGATCGTGGCGATAGGCGAAATGGGGCTTGACTATCACTATGAAAACTACGACCCTCGGCGGCAGTCCGAGGTCTTTACGGAGCAGCTCAGATTAGCGGACAGGCTTTCCATGCCCGCCATTATCCACAGCCGCGACGCGACGGAGGACACCTTGAGGATACTGAGGGCGGAAAAGCCGAAAAAAGCGGTAATGCACTGCTTTTCGGGAAGCAGGGAGACCGCGCTCGAGGTCCTGTCCTTGGGGCTGTACATCAGCTTCACGGGAGTGCTTACCTTTAAAAACGCCAAGCGGGCGGCGGAGGCGTGCGCGGCGGTACCCTTGGACAGGCTTATGCTGGAGACCGACTGTCCGTATATGGCGCCCGTGCCCTTCAGAGGGGAGCGCTGCGACAGCTCGATGATACTTTCCACCGCCGCCAAAATGGCTGAGATCAAGGGAGTGACCGCGGAGGAAATGATAGAAATATGCAACCGAAACGCGGAAAGCTTTTTCGGGATATGACCGTAAAAATTTGATTATATACTTGAA
The DNA here is from genome assembly GCA_023663265.1 of Bacteroides sp. Taxonomy (GTDB): domain Bacteria; phylum Bacillota; class Clostridia; order Oscillospirales; family Ruminococcaceae; genus Ruminiclostridium_E. The sequence goes on along the minus strand of JAMPHV010000035.1, from coordinate 4,514 downwards.
TATTTTATAAAAATATGTTATATTCATTATTAAATAAAAAAGAAAAGGATATGATGATATGGACGCGGACGGGCGAAAACGAAAACCCGCTTATTATTTGCTTTATCCCCTTGTATTGCTTGAAAAGGGGCTGCATGCTCTGTTAAAAAGGGCTCTTGGCGAAAGCTTCCGCACCGCCACCGAGGACGAAATACGTTCTCTTGTGGACGCGGTAGCGGAAAGCGGAGAGATCGAAAACTCATCGGCCGAGCTTATCAACAATGTGTTTGAGTTCGGCGATCTAAGAGTGTCGGACGTAATGACGCACCGTGTCAACATCGCCGCCGTAGACGAAAACGCGAGCGTTGACGATATTGTTTATTTAGCCCTGGAGGAGGGCTTTTCCCGAATACCCGTATTTCGCGAAAGCGTGGACGATATTGTGGGAATAATTATTGTGAAGGACCTTTTGTGTCTTGTGGGAAAGGACGATCCCGAAAAATACACGGCTAAGGATTTTATAAGAGAGGTTATTTTTCTCCCCGAAAGCTGTCCCTGCGACGACGCCTTTAAGCAGCTCACCGAAACCAAATCGGGCATCGCGGTCGCGGTGGACGAGTACGGAGGGACCGCGGGCATAATCACGACCGAGGACCTTATAGAATCGGTCATGGGCAATATTCAGGACGAGTATGACGACGAGGAGATAAAGATCAAATCAATCGGCAGGGACAAATATCAGATAGACGGCGACACCGACCCCGACGATGTTTTGGAGCTGTTCGGCTACGCTCTGCCCGAGGACCACGAGTACGACACCATAGCGGGCTTCGTGACCGACCTTTTGGGATATATTCCCGAGACCGCCGAAAAAACGCCTCACGTCGATTACGAGGATATCCGTTTTGTGGTGACGGAGGTCAGCGATAACTGCATAAGCAGGATAATAGCTTTTAGGTTGGAAAGCGAACAAAAGTAAAAACCGAAAATTGATGGGCTGTCGAAAACATAATAATTGTCAATTGTCAATTATCAATTAAATAAGCAATTCCCGCCGCCGTTCGTTTTGCCGAGTTTTTATAATGATCGCCTTTATTCATTTGAAGCTCGGTCTCGATTTGCAGGCTGCGGTAAAAATCGCGGAGAGCCTCGGTGTTGTCCTGTATCGTCCTTAATTGAGGATTAGAGGTCCTGCACTCTCTGTCGCCTAAGGAAAAGTACATTTTGTCGGGCTTTGCGAGTATCTTGCCGCTTCGGGCGTATTCCAAGAAGCCGGGAAACCATAGGGAGCCCGAAACGCTTGCCGTTCTTGAAAAAATATCGGTTTTATATACAGAGTACACCGCAAACAGACCGGCAAGCGAATATCCCGCCAGTCCGCGCCACGGTACGGAGCCATGTACCGTATTCTCAGCCGCAGGGATTATTTCCCGCGTAAGCAGCCTTAAATATTCCTCGGCTCCGCCCGTAAAGGGATCGTCGTCCTTGAACACGGACGGAGCTCTCCAAGGCGTCATATCGCAGTTCCATTCAAGTCCGCTTACCGTTACAAGGTTAAATTCGGTGCAGTCGGTCTCCATGAGCGCTTCGTAAGCGCGCTGACCCTCCCCGCCGTAGGTGTTTAAGTACACAATGGGCGCGTCCGAAGCGGCGCAGGGATATACCGTCACGGTTTTTCCGCTTATTTCAAAGGAAACGGAGCTTTCTGTATTTCTTTTCATTTTCTCTCGCCTTTTTTATTTTAGAGCTTGTTCTCATGGGAATTGCCGAAAAGACGCGCGCCGATTCCCATGAGAACTATCTTATTATACCGTTTTTTAAATGAAAAAGCAAGCGCTTCGGAACAGTTTCACTCACTTTCCACCATTAACCACTTGCAATTATCGCAAAAGTAGAGTATAATAATAAAGCAGCAAGGCTATATACATAAAAACACGCTTCCAAATGCGAAAGGAATGATCATATATGAAGAACAAAGGAACAATGCCCGCGCTTGCCATGAGAGGATTGGTTATTTTCCCGAAAATGATCCTGCACTTCGACGTAGGCAGGGATTATTCGGTAAACGCCATCAAGGAAGCCGCGGAGGGAGACCGCAGGATATTTTTGGTGTCGCAAAAGGACAGTCTGGTGACCGATCCCGTAAACAGCGACGTTTACAAGGTGGGCGTAGTCGCCGAGGTAAGGCAGACGCTTAAAACTCCCGACGGGACCACAAGAGTGCTGGTAGAGGGTATCTATCGGGCAAAGGCGGACGACTTCCACAGAGAGGGAGACTATTATGTCGCCACCCCCACTATCCTTAACGACCGCAAAAACACCTTTATTTCTCCCGAGCAGGCTACCGCCTATATGCGCTCTCTTAAGGAGACCTATTCCACCTATTGCAGCTTTGCTCCCAAAATGCCCAAGGAGCTGTACCAAAGCGCCATGGCGGAGCCCGACCTGACAAAGCTCATAGATATTATTGTGTTCAATACATATCTTAAGACCGAGGACAGGCAAAGACTGCTGGAAACCACCTCCGAGAAAAAGCGCGCCGAGATGCTGCTGAAATTTCTTGACATCGAAATAGAAATACTTATGCTGGAAATGGAGATCAACGAGGATGTCAGCGAAAGCATGGAAAAAAGCCAGCGCGACTACTACCTGCGCGAGCAGATGAGAGCCATTGCGCGTCAGCTCGGCGACGAGGACCCCATCGACGAGGCTTACGCCTATCAGGATAAAATTTACGCCCTTAAGCTTGAAAAGGAAACGGAGGAGAAGCTTATAAAGGAAGCGGAAAAGCTTCTCAAGATGTCCCCCTCCTCGCAGGATTACGGCGTGATAAGGAATTATTTGGACACCGTCCTCGATTTGCCCTGGAACAAAAAATCGGATAAGAGGATAGACATCGAAAAGGCGGAAAAGCAGCTCAACAAGGATCATTACGGGCTGAAAAAGGTCAAGGAGCGTATTCTCGAGACCATCGCGGTGCGCGCGCTGAATCCCGATATCAAGGGACAGATAATCTGTCTTGTGGGACCTCCCGGCGTGGGCAAGACCTCCGTGGGAAAATCGATAGCAAAATCCATAAACCGTTCCTACGCGAGAATATCCTTGGGCGGCGTAGGCGACGAAGCCGAGATAAGAGGTCACAGAAAAACCTACATAGGAGCTATGCCCGGCAGAATAGTAAAGGCAATGCAGCAGGCGAAAACCATGAATCCCGTTATCGTTTTGGACGAGATCGACAAGCTGCGCTCCGATTACAAGGGAGACCCCGCCTCCGCCTTGCTGGAGGTTCTCGACCCCGAGCAGAACGTTTCCTTTGCGGATCACTATCTTGAGATACCCCTGGACCTGAGCGAGGTGATGTTCATTACCACCGCCAACACTCTCGATACCATTCCCGCCCCTCTGCTCGACCGTATGGAGGTCATAGAGCTTCCCTCCTATACAAGAGAGGAAAAGTTCAACATCGCAAAAAAACACCTTTTGCCAAAGCAGCTCAAAAAGCACGGCGAAAAGGCTTCCCAGGTAAAAATCACCGACAGCGGCTTGTACGAGCTTATCGACAGCTATACAAAGGAGGCGGGCGTCCGCAGGCTTGAACAGAGAATAGCCGCTCTTTGCCGAAAGGCGGCGAAAAAGCTTATCGAGGGCGAAGCCAAGGTAACGGTCACCGATAAGAACATCGGCGAATTTCTCGGCGTTAAAAAGTATCTGCCCGATACCCTGCCCGAGCAGGACGAGGTAGGCTCGGTCACGGGTCTTGCATGGACCTCTGTGGGAGGAGTTACCATGCCTCTCGAGGTGCTTGTGATGAACGGCACGGGCAAGCTGGAGCTTACGGGCTCCCTCGGAGAGGTCATGACCGAGTCGGGAAAGATCGCGGTAAGCCTTGTACGCAGTCTTGCGGACAAATACAACATTGACCCCGAGTTTTACAAGAACAAGGACCTGCATATACACGCTCCCGAGGGAGCGGTGCCCAAGGACGGACCCTCGGCGGGCATAACCATGACGACGGCTCTTGTGTCGGCGCTGTCGGGTATTCCCGTAAAAAGAGAGGTCGCCATGACGGGAGAGATAACTCTTCACGGAAAGGTCCTCCCCATAGGCGGTCTGCGCGAGAAATCGATGGCGGCTTATAAGTCCAAGATAAAGACCGTTATTATCCCTTACGAAAACAAGCCCGACTTGGAAGAGGTCGATGATATAGTAAAGGAAAACGTAAGATTTATTCCTGTCAAGAACATCGAAGCGGTGCTGGACAATGCGCTCGTCAAGACCAATACCGCCGTAAAGGCTTTTGAAAAGGACGAGATGGAAACGCCGAAAAAGCCCCCCGTTCCCAAGCCGAGGGGAAGAAAGGGCTTAAGAGCAAAGTAACGTAAACAAAATCGGACTGTAAAAAAAACGACCTGCGGAGACAGGTCGTTTTTTTATAATAATTGACAATTGATAATTGATAATTGACAATTGAGGTGTCGGCTTCGCCGACGGATCTTGATTTTTGCGGTGCAAATTTATACTAATTCCAAATAGAA
>JAMPHV010000034.1 GCA_023663265.1 Bacteroides sp. | reverse complement strand
GTATCTCGTACATACAAAAATTTTGACGGTTATGCTCCTATTATGGCATACATTGGATACGTCATCAGACTATCAAACGCCGCAGAATACGCACTGCCATTGATCGCTTAATGCTGATTGCGGGGCACTTGACGGTTCATGCAAGGAAAACCGTATTGGCATTAGGTCGAAGCTGTCCGTGGGCAAATGCCTTTATCAGAATATTCGGTGTGTTGTCTAAGGTGTAATGAAAGATTTTTGCCTTGGTCTTAGCTTTGCTGTACCGTTTTTACGATTTTTTGAAAGTTTGTATGTTTTTTGAGCAATTGAATAACTTGATTGCTCTTTTTTTATTTTTGAGTTGAGTTTTGCGGATTTAGGTTTTATTTTCAAGCTATCAGCTCAATAATATCATCTACCATACTCATACAGTTCATATATTCTCTTAACATCTGCACCACGTTGGCGTTATATTTTTCAACAAACTTATCTATCCCCGACCAGTTGCCCTGCTCGTAATCGAGAATAAGGGCAAAAACGTCTCCGAACGTTCCCTTTCTTTCTATTAGACCCTCCTTGATGCTTTGCGAAAGTCCCATTTCGTTCATGGTGTCCTCGTCGTGAAGCACCACCAATACGGACATAAGTCCCATAAGGTACATTTCGTCGGCAACCTTAGGGTCTTTGCATATGATTTTGGAGACCGAGCTGCAAAAAAACGCTCTGAACAAGGCGATCTTTACTCTTTCCTCGGGTCCGCCCTGCGTAAGATTCTGAAGCCCCAAAAGATATATCCATTCCTTGAGCTTTTTCATTCCCAGCATCACCAGGGCTTGCTTCACCGAATAAATACGTTCGGACATATCCGAGCGTAGGGCGTTCACAAGCTGCAAAAGCTTTGCGGTCATAAAGGGGTCGCGAGATATTATTTCGGATAATTCGTCTACGTCCGCCTTTTCGCGGCTGAGCGCCATAATAAGCCTCGAAAAGGTGACAGCCATTGGGCTGTAGGTTTTCCCCACCATTATAAACGGCTGAGCGAAATAATATCCCTGCATAAGAGTACAGCCTAAGCTTTTGGCGTATTCAGCCTCCTCGAGCGTCTCTATTTTCTCGGCAAGCATTATTTTTCCCGCTTCTCTGCACCGCGAGGCGGTATATTCGATATCGCTTTTATCTATTCTGAAATCGATTTTCACAATATCGCAGTAATCGAGCAAAGGCGCAGTCTGATAAGTGTATACATAATCGTCAAGAGCGATTATGTAGCCGTTTTCGATAAGCTCCGCGCAGCAGTCCAAAATTTCGTTGGAGGCGATAACGCTTTCCAGAACCTCGATCACCACTTGATCCTTAGGCAGCAAAAGCGCAGCCTTTTCCAAAAGCAGGTTTTCGGTAAAATTCAAAAACGCCATTTTACCGTTGAGAATTTTATTGTAGCCTTCTCCGAAAAAAACGCTGTTGATAACTCCCGCGGTGGATTTATCCCCGTCTGTACCGTCGTAGGAGGAAGCGCCGCTTTCCCGGCGATACAAAAGCTCGTAGCCGTAGGTCTCTCCGTCCGAATCGAGAATCGGCTGCTTGGCAAAATAGCTGTTCACTTTGTCACCGTCCCTTACCACCTTTTTAGTTTATTTTACCATATTTCCAAAATGAGTTCAATTATTAAAAGTGATTTATTTTTTAAAAAAACGGTTACAAATTTATGTAAATTAACAGTGAGCTAATTATAATATTGCGCCTGCGCCTTGAACATTTCGGCATAGATACCGCCCTCTATGACGGCAAGAGCGTCGTGAGTGCCGTATTCCTTTATCCTGCCCTCGGAAAACACCGCTATTTTATCGCAGAATTTACAGCTCGAAAGTCGGTGAGAAATATATATCGCGGTTTTTCCTCCCACAAGCGAGTCGAAATGCCTGTAAATATCGTATTCCGCTACGGGATCCAGCGCCGCGGTGGGCTCGTCCAATATCACCACGGGGGAGTTTTTGAATAAGGCTCTGGCTATGGCGATTTTCTGCTGTTCCCCTCCCGACGGCTCTATCCCGTTTTCGTCGAACGCCTTGTATAAAACAGTATTCTTCCCTTTTTCCAATGAATCTGTCTTTTCCTTTAAGCCTACCTGTTCGATCACCCTGTCAACATTTTTCTCGTCGCGTTCTCCGTCCAAGGCTATATTATCCTCTATCGAAAAGGCGAACAGCTTAAAATCCTGAAATACGGGAGAGAAAACGGACATATACTCGGCATAATCGTATTCCTTGATATTTACGCCGTCCAAAAGTATCTCGCCGCCCGTAGGATCGTAAAGGCGGCACAGCAGCTTGACGAAGGTCGTTTTTCCCGCGCCGTTGAGCCCCACCACCGACAAATGCTCCCCTTGTGTCAATGTCAGCGAAACTCCGTCAAGCGCCTTGACCTCCGTATTGGGATAGGTAAAGGATACGTTTTTGAACTCGATCGTATGAGGCTTATCCTCAATATGGCGGCTGCCCTTTTCAATAGCCGCGGGATACTCCATAAATTTAATGTATTCATAAGCGTAATTGGAACGCTTTATCATATTCTGCGCCTGAGAAAGCAGGTCCGTCATGGACGACTGAAAGGCGGAGCCCGCGGTCAGCATCTGTGTAAAGATCGGAATGGAAATTCCCCCCGACAGTACAAGAATACCGAGATAAAGATAAGCTGCGATATCTCTTGCGGCAGATAAAACGTCGGATATACCGCTGAGCGGGCGCTGTTTTCTTGCCGTAGTATCCCATATATCCGTCTGTTGGACCGTCAGCTCTTCCCATTTTTCTATCATCATATCCTTTGCGCCGTAAAGTCTTATATCCTTTCCGTAGCGAAAGTCTATTATGCTCCAGCCGTAATAGCCGAAAACGCGGTTTAGCTTTGAAAGCCCGCCGTATGACTCGATCTCTATCCTGTTTTTCTTGTTCTGTATAATTACGTTTATAGCCACCACGAAAGCGGTCATCAAGAAAAGCACGGGAGCGTAGACCGCTATAAGCGTCACCGAGCCCGCGATCTTAAGAACGTCGGAAAGTATCCCGAAAAAGGGAGAACAGATGCCGTGCACGCCGCCCGAATACCAGCTCATACCCGTCCGCGCCGCTTCTATCTGATCCAAAGCCTTCTTGTCCTCGGTATGCTGGAAATCGAGCTCCATTACTCTTTTGCTCATTTCCTCCGTAAAACGGTTCTGAAATTTTTCATCGTATTTTTCGAGGACTACTCCAAGCTGCGAGCCTGTCAAGGAGATCGCCGTGCCTCCCAGTGCAATGATCGCAACGTATATGATAAGCGTTTTTATATCCCTGCCGCCCAAAAGCTCGGCGATTATCATTGGAGAAACGATTATCGATACGAAAGGGTGGACAGCGTCGCAAAGCATTTTAAAAAGGCTTACGAAAAAATATCCCTTATGAGCTTTCCATACCTCGGGCAAAAAATATTTAAGCGTTTTTCCGACGATCTCCAAGCTTTTCGTCTTCTTTTTATTTTTCTCAGACACCTAATGCCGCCTCCTCTCCGTAAGCGCCGCTCATGCCGTTTTCGTTCCTGTAGTACTGCGCCTGTATCTCGAACATTTCCGCGTAAGCGCCGCCCTTTGCCAGCAGCTCCTCGTGAGTTCCCTCCTCTACCATTTCTCCCGCCTTGAACATAGCTATGCTGTCGCAAAAACGGGTGGAGGAAAGCCTATGGGAAATATAGACCGCAGATCTGTTCCCGATAATATCGTCAAAGCTTTTATAAAGCTTATATTCCGCCAAGGGGTCCAATGCGGCGGTAGGCTCGTCCAGCACTATTATGGGCGCGTTCTTGTAAAGCGCTCTCGCCAAAGCGAGCTTTTGCTTTTCGCCGCCCGAAAGGTCCGCTCCGTTGTCGCTTACGACCTTAAGGAGCTCCGTTTCAACGCCGTTTTCAAGGCTGTCGAGCTTTTCCTTGAGCCCCGCCTTTTCCAAATAATCGCGGCAAAGCTCCTTGTCCGTTTCCGAGGGCTTTTTCATGGAAACGTTTTCCGCCATCGGGAACGCGAATATTTCAACATTTTGGAACACGGGAGAAAACAGCTCAAAATATTCGGACCTTTTAAAACGCTTTATATTTATGCCGTTTAAAAGTATCTCTCCCTCGGTAACGTCATAGAGACGAAGCAGAAGCTTTATAAAGGTGGTTTTTCCCGCGCCGTTCAGCCCTACGACCGCCAGCCGCTTTCCCGCCTCCAGGGTAAGATCGAGATTTTTTAAGGCGTAATCCTCCTGTCCGCTGTACTTAAAGGAAACGTTCTTAAAGGCAAAAACATACTTATCCGTTTTCGGAATAGGTATGCAGCCGCTTTCATCGTCTATCGGCAGATCGATAAAGGATCGGAAGTCGTCAACCTGTAGGCTGCACTGCTTAAAGCCGCCTACGGAGTTGAGAACGTTTGAAAGAGTCAGCGTAAAGGTAGTCGCCAAGCCGACATAAAGGGTAAAGTCGCCTATGGAAATATCGCCGCCCAAAAAGCCGTATATGAGCGCCCCGTACACCACCGCAAAGGTGACCATGGACAAGCCGTGCGCTGCCGCGGTGTTTATCATCCACAGATTGCGGCTGTGCATCATCTTGTTCTGCTTGTCGCTAAGTATCTCGTGCTGCTTGCCCGAAAGCCAGTTTTTCATTCCGAAAAGGCGTATGTCCTTGGCATAGTCAAAGCTTTGGAGCGTCTGTTCCATATAGTCCGTTTTTCTCCAGATGCCCGCCATTTCGTCCCAAACCTCTTTTTTATCCTTTTTGACCGTACGGCGGAAAAACAGAAACTGTATTACCGAAATTGCGGTCAAGATCAGTATCAGTCTCGGATCAAGCGCCGTAATGGTCGTAAAAGTGACCGCAAGGGTCACAATATTTATCCCCATATTCTGCATTTGGTGCATCATGCCCTCGACGCCGTTGCTGTTATTCCCCGTTGCCTGAGCCGCCTTGCTGCTCATATCGAGTATATCGGGCTGCTCCAGCATCTGATAATTCATTGACAGGACCTTTGAGATACGCTCGGTAATAATTTTCATACGAATATATATCAATTTGCTCCAAATACCGTGGGAGGCGATAACGTTCACAAGCGTTATTGCCAAAATCACCGCCGCCGTGACCGCCAAAAGCCTTAAAAGCGGCGCAATGTCGGCGCTTCCGCTTGCGTTCTGCGTTTCCAAAATATCCAGTATATATTTTCCCACAAAGGACCATATATAATTGACCGCCGAAAAAGTAAATATGCTTATCCCCATCAGCACAAGGGTGCTCGGAGAATATTTCTTCATTTTTCCGAGTATGTAAACACAGTTTTTAGGCAAGCCGTATTCGGTGTGAAGCTTATTTTCGTTTTCCTTCTTCTTTTTCAATTTAAGTCACTCCTTGTAGGTCTCGCGCTTAAAATAAGCGTTTTGTAAATTTCTCATATTGCTTTGAAGACTGTAGCTGTTGGGCATATTCATTAAAGTATAGGAGAACGTCATGAAGGCAATGAAATTTATGCCCGCCGAGTAATGATAGATCGCTTCCTCCCCCTTCCCGGTATTTAGGGAAGCCTCGCTTGCAAAGGAAAGTCTTGTCATTCCCCTCACTATTTCCTCGGCGTTTTTTCTGTCTATATCCAGCGCCGTCATAACCGAATCAACGGTAAAATAAACGTCCCTGTTTCTTCCCGCGAAGAAATACATAGCGCGAAGAGCGTTGGGCACGGATAAAAATTTATAAAGCCTTACAAACTCATCGTTATATCGCAGCAGATCGTCATAGCCGTTTTCAAACTCGGGCATCACAAGACAGTAATTTAACCTTTTTCCCAGTCTCATCTGAACGAAACCGTTATCCGTCTCGATCTGTGAAAAAGAGTTATTGTTTTCTCTGTCAAAGGGCTCGTCTTTTTCATCGCGCCACTTTTCGTTAAAGGGAAAGTATTCGTTCATATCCAGAAGCCCGCATATCACGGCTCGCTCTATATTCAATATTTGCTTAAACTTCTCATCGTAAGTCGGTTCCCCTTTTATACAGTCGATTATTTTTTGCTCTATCGTCTTTTCTTCCCTCTCGTTTCCGAAAAGCTCGTCTACGGAAACTCCCAAAAACTTCGCTATGGCGGGCAGAAGCGGACTGTCGGGGTAGCCGTTCAGCTCCCACTTTGAAACCGCCTGCGGCGATACTCCCACAGCCTCCGCAAGCTGCTCCTGCGTAGCCCCTCTGCTTTTTCGCAGCCTTTTGAGGTTAACGTTAAATTCGTTGTTCATACTTTGATATCCTTTCACGGTCTGTTTTCAGCGCTTTTTTAGTATATCACAATCCGCGGTTGAATACAAGTTATTATTAGTTGATAAATTCAACGGTCGGTTGAGAGGGGAAAGCAAATCAACCGTCGGTTGTAAATCTTTATAATGTTATTATAAATCTCCAAGGCTTATTTTTCCATTCCTCCCCCGCGTAATCAATGCCTACCCTCGGCGCGGCGCTCAGCTCAAAGCTTTTTCCGTCGTCCTCTATCCATATTTCCTTATTGCCGCAGATAGACTGACCGTTAAATCTCTTGTCAACTCCGACTGCCTTGGTAAGCTTGGCGGGTCCGTTGAATTTTCCCTCTCCCGCTCTGAGCAGCACGCCCTCGGGAGCTCCCTCCTCGCCTGTTATAATGTTCATCAGCCAATGCATACCGTAGCATAAATAAACATAAATAATCCCCGCCTTGCCGTATAACAGCTCGGTGCGGGGCGTTCTTCCCTTTGATGCGTGACAGGCCTTGTCCTCCTCTCCGCCGTAGGCTTCGGTCTCGGTTATTCTAACTCTGAGCACGCTGCCGTCGGGATTTCTTCGTGCGATTATTTTTCCCGCCAATTCCCTTGCCACTATCAGCCTGTCGCGGTGAAAAAAATTATAACCTAATTTTTTATTCATTTTAAAATCCTTTCTGCTATTGTTTTATTTCACCTTAAAAACATTGCCCATATAACCCACGCAGTTTTTTCCGCCGTTTTTGGCAAGAGTAAGATTGTTCTCGGCTTCCTTTAACAGCCTTGAATAATCGCCGAGAGAGCCCTCGTATATAGAGGAAACGCCCACGGAAACGGTAACGATCCTTCCGCTCTCAAAGGGCACCGCCATTCTTTCAACGCTTTTCCTTATCTGCTCGGCAAAATAAATAAGGTCGTACTCGGTAATGTCTTGAACGATAATAACAAATTCGTCTCCGCCGTACCTTGAAATAATATCGGTCTTGGGCTTTGAAACGATCCTGACGCAGTTGCAGATATTATACAGACATTCGTCGCTTTCGGAATCGGTATAAATATGATTGTACCGCCTAAAATCATCAATGTCGAAAAATATCGCGGCAATATTGTTTTCCGTTCCCCCGTTTATTATGTCGTTCAATCGCCTTGTAAGTCCCTTTTTGTTGAGCAACCCCGTGGGTCCGTCCTTTTCGTTTATCTGTCTGCATCTCTCGTTGGCGATATTAAGCTGCCTGTCGCTTATAAAAAGACAGCAGTAGGAGCTGTATACCAAGGAAGAAACGATAAGGTAAGCAAAAGAAAAAACCGCGGAAAGGACCAAAATAAGAATATCGGCTCCGAAAACGCAGCCGAATATTACCGTAAGCGCAAGATAGGGACAGATCAAGATCAACGATCTCTTCAGATCAAACAGCGGTACGACGGTCATTACAATAAGATAAAGATAAAATCTGTACGCAAAAACATTGACCGTAAAATCGGAAACGGTAAGCAAAAATATCGCTGCCGAAAAAACGGTCCAGTAAATAAAAATAAGTCTTTCCGATTTGTCTATGTCGGTTTTTCTTTTGCCGTATTCACGGTAAAGTATTCCGCCCACGCCGCCGCAGCCTGCCGCAGTCAAAGCGAGTCCCGCCAGCGAGGGTATCTGCTCCGCAAGGGTGTAAGAAGCAATATTTATTACGGCAAAAACGATCGAAAGGACAATTGCGGGAACGGTAAAAAATACGATCCTTTTGCTGTTGACCTCGCAAAGCCTTTGTCTTAACAAATTTTTTGAAAGCGGGTCCTCCGATTCAAATTCCTTGATTTTTGCGCCGCTTAAATGCGCGCTGTATTCCGAAATAACGCTTCCGAATATATTTTTTTTTGACAATTCCCTTAATTACCTTTTCAAAATATTACGCGTCCGCGCATTTTTCAAGCATTTCTATACATTTAACGGGGCATGCGCCCGCGCATATGCCGCAGGAAACGCACTTATTATAATCGATCTCGGCGTGATTTCCGTTGATGACCATCGCTCCCTCGGGGCATTTTTTGACGCAGATACCGCAGGCGATGCAGCCGTTTTTGCACACCGTGCGGGTTATCTTGCCGACGTCCTGCGAGGAGCACCTTACGGCGGCTAAAGCGGACTTCTTCTTAAAGGATATCAGATGATTGGGGCAAGCCTTGATGCATTTTCCGCAGGCAATGCACCTTGCGGGATTGATAACGGCGACGCCGTTCTTTATCTCGACACCTCCGCTGTCGCAAGCGTTTACGCAGTCTCCGAAGCCGATGCAGCCAAAGGAGCAGCTTCCCTTTCCGTTATAAAACTTTTCCGCTGCGACGCAGCTTTTTGTGCCTATGTACTTGTATTTGTCCTCGGTAGCGGTATTGCAGCCGTTACAGTGAACGTAAGCCGTGACAGGCTCAGTTTCCTCTACGGCGACGCCCAATATGCCGCTTATTTTCTTGTTTACCTCAAGTCCGCCCGGCGAGCACATATTCGGTTTAGCCTCGCCCTTGGCAATGGCGTTTGCATACGCCTCGCAGCCCGCAAAGCCGCAGCCGCCGCAGTTGGCGCCCGGAAGCGCTTCGGTTATCTTTTCCACCGTTTCGTCCGTCTTGACGAAAAAAAGCTTTCCCGCAACGGTCAAAAGTCCGCCCGATACGGCGCCGATCAAAAGAAAAAACAATATTCTCAATACAAAATCCATTTTTAAAATCATTCCTTCCATGAAAGAAACTATATTGAAGTCTCGCTATGCGTTAAGAACCGAAAATATTATCCACGATCCCGCCGAAGCCAATAAAGGCAAGAGAGACAATAGAAGCCGCTATCAGCGTTATGGGCGTCCCCTGCATCGCCTTGGGAACGTTGCATTTTTCGATACGTCCGCGAACTCCCGAAAAAATAAGCATTACAAGCAGGAAGCCAAGTCCCGCGCCCAGCGCGTTTACTATCGATTCGCCGAAGTTGTAGCCATTGTCTATATTAAGAATGGTAACGCCGAGAACCGCACAGTTAGTGGTTATAAGAGGAAGATACACGCCAAGCGCCTTATAAAGCGGCGGCATATACTTTTTCATAGCCATTTCAACAAGCTGTACCAACAAAGCGATTATCAAAATAAAAGCGACAGTCTGCATATATTCGATATTCAAGGGCACCAATACTCCGTGATAAATGGGATAGGTGGCGATGGTGGCAAAAACCATTACAAAGGTAACGGCGATACCCATTCCAAGCGAGCTGCTCGCCTTTTTTGAAACGCCCAAAAAGGGACATATTCCCAAAAATTTGCTTAAAACGAAATTTTCCGTGAGTATTCCCGTCAAGAGAATAACCGCAATGTTTTTAAAAATATCCATAAGCTGTAACGATCCTTTCCGGCGTTGCCTTTATTTTTCCGATGCGGCGGTATTTTCGGCAGTCTCCGCGTCCGCAAAGCGGCAGGATTCCCTGTTGGGACAAGAGGTGCAGGTTATATCCTTGGGCTTCTGCTTGCTGATCTTCCCCACTATCGCAATGATGATCCCGAGAGAGAAAAATCCGCCCGCAGGAAGAATAAATATTGTCATAGGCTGGATAAAATCGGGCATAAGCTTTATGCCGAACCAAGTCCCCGAGCCCAATATCTCTCGGAAGGAGCCTACGGTGAGAAGCGACAATGTAAAACCGATCCCCATTCCCAAGCCGTCCAATATAGAGGGAATGACCTTGTTTTTGCAGGCAAACATTTCCGCTCTTCCCAAAATAATACAGTTAACGGTTATCAAGCTCAAAAACAATCCCAAGGCGTCGTAAAGAGAGGGTATGTATTTTTGAAGCAGCATTCCCACCAGGGTAACGAAGCCGGATATTATAACGATAAAGCTCGGCAGCCTCACCTGCGAGGGAATGACTCTTTTAAGCAGCGATATGACCAAATTGGAGCAAACCAGCACAAAAGTGGTCGCAAGTCCCATTCCCAAGCCGTTTTCCGCCATAGTTGTGACCGCTAAGGTGGGGCACATTCCGAGAAGCATTACAAGATTGGGATTTTCCTTTAAAATGCCTTTTGTAAACTCTTTTAAATAGCTCATATTTATAAATATTCCTTCCTGTCAAGGTCTTATCGCCGCATAAACCTCAAGCGCAATGTTTACCGCGTTGGTCACGCCGTTTGAGGAACGTGTGGCGCCCGTTACGGCCTGTATTTCGTTATCGGCGGAGGGCTGTTTTTTTACCGCCGTCAGCTTTTCCGATTTTCCGCTGTACTGCGCTAAAAATCCGTCGTCCTGAACCTTGGTTCCGAGACCGGGAGTTTCGCTTAGGGAAACGACGCTTATCGCCTTTACGCTTCCGTCCTCGTTCATGGCTACGAGAATATCCAAGCCGCCCTTGGAATATCCGTTGGTAATTACCTCAAAGGCGACCGTACCGTCGGATTTCTTTATCATCTTTTCAACGTTATCGGGCTTTTCTATCGGGTAACCCTCCGCCTGCCAATCGGCGACGATCTTGAAATCGCCCTCGCCCATCGTTTCAACGCAGGACTTCATTAGCTTGTCGGTTATCACGCCCGACGTATCCACATATGTAAAAGTATGAGTAACGGTAAGCAGGATCGCGACAAGAGTCGTTATACAGGTCAAAACTATCGTAGGCTTAAATCTGCTCATGACTTTTTCGCCTCCTTTTTAGCTCCAAAGGGGTGTGAAGCCGTCAGCTTATCGATATAGGGAACAAGAATATTCATAATAAGTATGGAATAGGAAACGCCCTCGGGCATTGTGCCGAAATTTCTTATAACAAAGGTGAGCAAGCCGCAGCCCACCGCAAATATAAGCTTTCCGTTGGTCCTTATGGGCGTTGTGGCGTAATCGGTCGCCATAAAGAAAGAGCCGAGTATCAAGCCGCCCGACAGTATCTGACTTAAAACGTCTCCGCCCGTAAGCCAGGTCAGCAGCGCCACTGTTCCGATATAAGCCGCGGGCACGACGGGAGTGACGGTTCTTGTTACGATTAGATACAGACCTCCCAGCAAAAGCGCCGCGTTGCAGCACTCGCCGATACAGCCCGATTTCATAAAGAACAGGTCAAAAATCCCGACCGCTTCCTCCGAAGCCAAGGGCGTAGCAGCCGAAACGGCGTCGGCAGTATTTCGGTAGTAAAACGGCTCCACCCAGGTGGTCATATAAGAGGAGAAGGACAGCATAAGCACTATTCTTGCGGTTATGGCGGGATTTGCGAAATTCTGTCCGATACCGCCGAAAAACTGCTTTACAACGACGATCGCCACAATGCTGCCGATGACCGCCATATAAAACGGAAGCGTAGGAGGCAGGTTAAATGCGAGCAAAATGCCCGTGACCACCGCCGAAAGATCGTTTATTGTTCGGGGACGCTTTGTTATCCTTTCAAACAGCAGCTCAGCCAGCACGCAGCTTGCGGAGCAGATAACGATCATAAGCAGCGCCCTCAGACCGTATATGTAAGTGGAAGCGATAACGGACGGCAGCAGCGCTATGATCACGTTCAGCATTATTTTCTGCGTCGTTATTTTGCTTTTTATGTGAGGGGCAGGCTCAACAAGATAATTTGTCATATCCTATAATGTTCCTTTCCGTCAGAGGAATTTTGTATAGCCGAGCGAAGAACGTCAGCCGTTTCTCAAAAAAATTTTCGCAAGCTGGTTTTTTTCCGAAAGGTTTCTTTTTGCGGGACATACGAAAGAGCAGGCGCCGCAGTTCATGCACAAATTGACCTTAAGCTTTTTCAGCCTCTCGGCGTCTCTGTTGTCATATGCGGACTCAAGCTCGGTGGGCATCAGATTCATCGAGCAAGCGCGCACGCACCGCCCGCAGCGAATACAAGGCGTAGGCTCCTGTCCCGCCGCCGTACCTTCGAAAAATAAAACCGCGTTATTGGTTTTCATGATAGGCATATCCGGATCGTAAACACTGCTGCCCATCATGGGACCGCCGAAAATGACCCTGTCGGGCTGTTTTCTCAGATTGGCGTATTTCAGCAGCTCGCTTAACTGCGTTCCGATAGGCACTATAACGTTTTTCGGCTTATTGACTATATTGCCGTCCAGGGTAAGCCTTCGCTTTATCAGCGGCACGCCTGTTTTTATGTAATCGTAAATAAAGATAACGGAGGAGCAGTTCATAACGATACAGTGAACGGACAAGGGCAGCTCCCCCTCCATAAGAGTACGTCCCGCGGCGTTATATATCAATACCTTTTCCGCTCCCTGAGGATAAGAGGAGGGCAGCTTTTTAACGGTGATACCGCTTTCCTTTTCGCAAAGCTCCGTCAGAATCGAAATAGCCTTGGCTTTATCCGCCTCCACCCCGATACACGCCTTAGGGATATCAAGATATTTCATTATGAGCTTGATGCCGCCAATGAGCTTATCCGCGCTTTCGATTATGGCGCGGTAGTCCGAGGTGATGTAAGGCTCGCACTCCGCCGCGTTGACAAGCAGGGTATCGACGCTTGAGGTCTTGGGATCAAAATTAAGCTTTACGTAGGTGGGAAAGCCCGCGCCGCCCAAGCCGACGCAGCCGCTGTTTTTTACGGCCTCGATAAAGCTCGCCCTGTCGTTCACGACGGGAGGCACAACGCTTTCGTAAAGCTCCTGCTTGTTGGAGGCTTCTATAACGAGAGCGGTATTTCTTTTTCCCGCGATGTTGATAACGTCGGTTATTTCGGTGACTCTGCCGCTTATGCTGGCATGAACGGGAGCCGAAATAACGGCGTCGCTGCTTCCTATAAGCTGCCCCGTTTTCACTTCGTCGCCCACCTGCACCAAAGGCGTACACGGAACGCCGCCGTGCTGAGACATACTTATGACTGCCTTAGGCGGCAAAAGCGGCTTTGTGGTCTGTATTTCCGCAGAATTTTTAATATGCGGAAGCCGTATTGAATGTAAGCTCATAAAAAACTCCCTTTTTAAATTTTGAAATTTATCACAAGCTGTAAAGAATAAACAGCCGATATAGCAAATAAATAAAATAATAATCAGATTTTAAAAGGACGGTGCACTTTATATGTTTACGCTGATGATCCGAACGGTATTAAAAAATTTAATATTTTTTGCTCTGCATCTCGAAAGAACGAATAATTTTCCAAAGCCGCTTTCAAAAAAAGAAGAGCAGGAATGTATAAGGCTTATCGCTCAAGGGGACGAAAAAGCGCGTGAAAAGCTGATAGAGCACAATTTAAGGCTTGTCGCCTACATAGTGAAAAAGCATTATTCGGATTCCAACGAACAGGAGGACCTGATCTCCATAGGTACCATCGGTCTTATAAAAGCGGTGGAAACCTTTTCCGAGGATAAAAAAACCAACTTCTCCACCTATGCTGGAAAATGCATTGACAATCAGATAAAAATGTATTTTCGCAAAATAAAGCATAAGCAGAGCGAAATGTACCTTGACGCACCGATCGAAGTGGACAAAGAGGGCAATCCTCTTACCATTGCCGATATATTCAAGGATCTGACGGACGTTTCGAAGGAGGTTGACCTGCGGCTCGATCTGCAAAAGCTGTACCGATACATAAACGAAAGCCTCGATGAGAGGGAAAGAATGATACTTTGCAGCAGATACGGTCTTAGCTCGACCAAAGGCGTACCCGAACGAGCCTTAACGCAGAGAGAGGTAGCTCAGAAGCTCAATATATCCCGTTCATATGTAAGCCGTATAGAAAAAAAGGCGTTGCAGAAATTAGCGGACAGATTTGAAAAAAACGATTGAACGCTGCTGCATCGTCTAATGCTTTTACCTTTTATAGATATTGTACTATTTTTTTCTCTCATTGTCAACCTTATGGAGCGTATTTTTTTTAAGAATTTTTTAGCAATGAGCAAAACTGACCTTCATAAAACAAAAAGGCGCCGCACAGATGTCTTTACCCTGTACGGCGCCGCAAAGCAGCGTCAATCGCCGATGTCGTCGCTGTCATTATCGTCGGCAATATCCGTATTGCTTGATATTACCGCCCCCATCATATCTCTTCCTCTTATCATATATTTATCGCGCTGGTTTTTTACCGCCTCGTCCAATATTCTTTTTACCTCGCGAGGCTTTTTAACAGCCTTAAGCAGCTTTTCGGGAGTGTCGCTGTCTTTCGAGGTGAGCTTTACGGTGCCGCAGCCGACTATCCGCTGTCCCAACGGAAACAGCATAACCTTATCAACGACCTTGTACAGCTCGATCTCATCTTCCTTAACGCTTAAGAACCCCACGCGCGTATAAAGCACGGTGCTGGTAAGTATATAGCGCGTAAAGGAGACAGGAAGACCGCAAATGCATTTCTTTCCCGTCCACAGCACATCGTTTCCGTAAATTTTTTTGAGCCTTTCAAGCTTTGACATATCAGCGACCGTTCCTTTCACAAGCAATATATCTTTTTAATGATTATACAATACGAAACAAGAAAAGTCAAGTCCCAAACCACGGAAATCAATTTTCAAAAGTATTGACAAGCATGGTATAATAGAGTTATGAAAAAAAATATTAATGAAATTTGATTTCCGTGCTATTACTCATAACCGCTTGCTTTTTTCTCTTGTTTATGTTATACTACTTAAAACGTATATTGTTTATATGTATTTTTTTGAAAGGAAACCCTTATTATGAAAAGATCAAAAGCAATTGTTTCGGTATTATCCGCATTAACGTCGCTGTCGCTTATCAGTTCCTCCGTTTTCGCCTCCTCCTTGGAGCTTGAAATCATTGAAGGTCACGCCTCTGCAAGCTGCTTCACGTATGAAAAAAACAATACGGCATGGGCGCACCTTTGGAATCCCTACAATGCGGCGTCGCTGTACAATACTCCCGACGAATCCGCCTACGGGGAGGGAATCCAAGATTTGATCGTTGAGTTTTCGGTTATCGGAGTAGAAGAACCCTTTACTGTTTTCCCCGGTTATCAAGCATACGGAGACGAAGAGGGAGATAACGAGGAGTTAAGTATTTGGAGCCAGGATGATTATGTTAACGCCACAGGCTCCGAATATGTATATACGATCGACCGCGACGGTACTTACGAGCTGGCTGTGCCTTTTAGGGCAATGGCGGACGCCGCAACCGATTTTTGGGGAGAAAATTTAATAAGAGTCGGAATATTGGAGCTTTGCTTTAACGGCGTCGGCAATGATGATATGACGGGATTTAAGTATGACAGCCTGTCCTTTGAGTTTCTCGGAGTCAGACAGTCTAAGACCTCCCACTCGGTCGAGGAATGTGCCTTTAACGGAGGGGAGCCGATAAAATTTACCGAAGCAGCAGAAGAAAAAGAAGAAGATGATGACGACGTCGGCGCAAGTGAAAACAACTCCGACGCTTCCTCCGCCGAAGAAACCGAAAGCTCCGAGGAGGATCAAGCACCCTCCGAAGACGCGGCTGAAAATACTTTCGCAGCCACCTTGGAGGAGACACAACAGTCCGAGCAGTCCGACAGCTCGTCGGAAGCCTCGGAAAGCAGCTTGCCTTTAATAATCGTAATTATAGCAGTCATAGTTTTACTGGCAATTGTTATTTCGATAATCATAATAAAGAAAAAGAAATAAATTTTACTTTTTTTCAAATAATAGGCTTAAATTTTTTATAATCTCTTGCTTTTTTTACCTTTTTATGCTATACTGTTTTATGAGCAAATGTTCAATTTCACTAAAATATCGAAAATTTTCCCGTAATTTTAATGAAAAATCCTAAATTAGGAGGAACTTTCCTTTGAGAAACAGTATTCAAACGAAAATCGTAATGAACTCCGTGGTTTTGGTATGCCTTGCCTTGATTTTCCTGGGCACGGCTTCGATAGCGGCAATATATGTTTCCGCAATGGCTTCGGTGGAAACGAATATGGAAAACCTTGTCAGCGTCACCTCGTCGCGCGTAGAGTGGGAGCTTAAAGCCTATTCCAACATTGCGGGAGACTTGGGTGCGAATAACCGTATATCGGACCCGAGCGTCTCCGATGCAGACAAGCAGGCTATACTCGACAACTGGACGTTAAGATACGGTCTTGAACGCTGCAATGTCGTGGACGCCGACGGCAACGGAATCGACGGAAATAATTACAGCGACCGTGAGTATTTTAAGGCGGCGATGCAGGGCAAGTCCTACATATCGGAGCCGCTTATCTCAAAGGTAACGGGAAATCTGACGATAATCATCGCCGCGCCCATGTATGTCGATAGGGAACCGGCAGGCTGTGTTTATGTTGTTCCGAACGAAGAATTTCTTAACAATATAATGCGCGACATAGTTATAAGCGATAACAGCTATTCGTATATGGTGGATCAGTCGGGCAGAATAATTGCTCACCCCGATACGGATACGGTCAAGGCAAGCATAAGCGGCTCGGGCTCCGATGAAAATTCCGAGGACATTGCCGAGGCTTCCGCAGCAGACAGCTCGCTTATGGATATATATGCTATGATGATAAGCGGAGAAACGGGCTATGATCACTATAAATCCGCCGGAAGAACTATGGACATCGCTTATCACCCCGTTGACGGCACTAACGGCTGGTCTTTGGCTATAATCGCGCCTCAAAGCGATTTTATGGGAGGTACATACACCGCTATTGCGGTTGTGGCGATCATTGCCGTGGTAATATTGACCGCTTCGGTGCTCATTTCCATGGCTCTCGGCAGATCTATCGGCAGGCCCATCAAGCTCTGCACGGAACGTATCGATCATATGTCAAGAGGCGATCTTTCAAGCCCTGTTCCCGAGGTAAGAACCGGAGATGAAACAGGCATTCTTGCGGACGCAACCGCCGCCACCGTTCATAAGCTTAACAGCATAATAAACGACATAGGAAGAATATTGGGCGAAATGGCGGAGGGCAACTTCAACGTCAACACCAAGGAATGCTCGGGCTTCTATGCGGGCGATTTCAGAAAAATAATCGACCATATGGACGATATAAAAGAGAAGCTGACCAAAACTCTGAGTGAGATAGACGTTGCCTCCGAACAGGTCCTCACAGGCTCCGAGCAGGTCTCCATTGCCGCTCAGAATCTTTCTCAGGGCACCACGGAGCAGGCTTCCTCCGTTGAACATCTTGCCGCAACTCTCCGTGAAATTTCGGAGGAAGTATCAGAAACCTCTGTAAACTGCATAAAAGCCAAGGAAAGAGTATCGGAATCCGCTTCCTTTGTAAACGAGGCTATCGAGGAAATGAAGCATCTTTCTACCGCCATGAACCATATCAGCAGCACCTCGGATCAGATAGGAAACATCATCAAAACCATAGAGGACATTGCGTTCCAAACCAATATACTTGCTCTTAACGCCGCTGTGGAGGCTGCGAGAGCGGGCGAAGCGGGAAAGGGCTTTGCGGTAGTTGCGGAGGAGGTAAGAAACCTCGCTTCCAAGTCCGCAGTCGCGGCAAGCGACACAACCGAGCTTATAGAGCAGTCTATCGAGGCGGTAAACGAAGGCATGAGCAAGGCTGCCGCCACGTCAACGGCGCTTCAGAACGTGGGCACCAAGGCGGCTGCCGCCGAAGAGATCGTCGGGACCATCGCCGATGCAAGCCGTGCCCAGTCTGAAAGCTTAGATCATGTAGACATAAACATAGATCAGATATCAAGCGTTGTACAGAGAAACGCCGCCACCTCCGAGGAAAGCGCGGCGTCAGCGGAAGAGCTGTCAAGTCAGGCTACCATGCTCAAGGACCTTATAAAAACGTTCAAGCTTTCTGGAGAAGGTTATGTTTAATAACTGACTAAAAGAAGTGTGACCCGTCAAAACCGAGGTAAAATAAGGTTTTGACGGGTTTTATACCTTTTCCAAACACAAAGAAAGACAAACGAATGGAAAGGAAAAGCAAATGAAAAAAAAATTTAAAAGTCTCGGACGCATAATTTTCGGGCGAACAATGGTGGTAGTGCTGGGCTTGGCTTTACAGGTGTACTTTATCGTTTCCGCGCTGACGTTTTTTTCAAACCACCTGGTTTACTTTACCCTCGCCTCTTACGTATTGTCGATCATTGTGCTTATCCATATCGTCAATGACAAGACCAATCCCTATTACAAGCTGGCGTGGGTGGTGCCCGTTATGCTAATACCTATTTTCGGAACGGTGATGTACATTTTCGTAAAGCTGGAGTTAGGCACTCATATTATGAGAAAACGAACGGCGGAGCTTATTTCAAAGACCTCCGAATTTATGCCTCAAAACGAGATCGACCTTAAAGAGCTGCGAGAATCGGACGCCAAGGAAAGCAGCTTGGCGGTCTATATGAAAAAATATGCGGGTTATCCCGTTTATAAAAACACATACGCCGAATACTATTCCTTGGGCGACTACGCCTTTGAGTCAATGAAGACGGAGCTGCTCAAAGCCAAGGAATTTATCTTTATGGAATTTTTTATCGTTGAACGCGGCGAAATGTGGAACAGTATTCTTGACATACTGGAGCAAAAGGTAAAGGAGGGCGTTGACGTACGCTTTATGTACGACGGAATGTGCAGCCTTATGCTGCTTCCCTACAAATACCCCCAAGTACTTAAAAGCAAGGGGATAAAATGTAAAATGTTTTCTCCCATAAAGCCGGTTCTGTCCACCGTTCAAAATAACCGCGACCACAGAAAAATACTGGTAATAGATGGGCACACGGCTTTTACGGGCGGCGTCAATCTTGCGGACGAATATATAAACAAGTGCGTCAAATACGGACATTGGAAGGATACCGCGGTCATGCTCAAGGGCGAAGCCGTTAAAAGCTTTACAATGATGTTTTTGCAAAATTGGAACATAACGGAGCGCGACGAGGGAGATTATAAAAGCTATATCAGATACAGCTTCCCCGAAATAACCGAAAAAAGGCTGAACACCGCGGGCTATGCCCTTCCCTACGGCGACAGCCCCTTTGACAGCGAAAATGTGGGACAAACCGTATATCTTGATATTTTAAACAGAGCCGAGCGATACGTTCACATTATGACGCCCTATCTTATCATAGACAACGAAATGACGCAGGCGTTGACCTATGCCGCTAAAAGGGGCGCAGAGGTAATTATAATAATGCCCCACGTTCCGGACAAGGTGTACGCCTATCTCCTTGCCCGTTCCTATTATGCCGAGCTGATATCGGCGGGCGTAAAAATTTACGAATACACGCCGGGCTTTGTCCACGCCAAGTGCTTTGTCAGCGACGATATAAGAGCTGCGGTAGGTTCGATAAACCTTGATTACAGGAGCCTGTTCCTTCATTTTGAATGCGGCTGTTATTTTTACGGAAGCCCGATTGTGCATAAGGTGGAGGAGGATATACAAGAAACGCTTAAGCAGTGCGGCGAAATAACCCTCGAGGAATGTAAAAAATTCAATCCTCTTAAAAAGGCGGCAGGACTTATCCTAAGACTGTTCGCTCCGCTCATGTGACATAGGGCGGCAGCAAAAAGAGGCTGTTGTCAATTTTTTGAAGGTTTGCGGGCTCTCTGTTTTCCCTGCAAAAGATACGCATATTTCGGTACAACCCGTCGTAGAATATACCGACAATCGTTATCGCTGCAAAAAGGGGAAAGAAAAATGTCACTGACCATAGCTCTTGTAGGGAATCCGAACTGCGGAAAAACCACGGTTTTCAACGCTCTTACGGGCTCAAAGGAATATGTGGGAAACCGTCCGGGCGTTACCGTAGAGGAAAAAAAGGGCAGACTTAAGGCAACTCCCGACGTCACCGTTGTCGATCTGCCCGGAATATACTCGCTGAGCCCATACACAAACGAGGAGATCGTTACCGAAAAATACATAACGGAAAAGCGTCCCGACGTGATACTGAACGTTGCCGACGCTTCCTGCATCGAACGAAGTCTGTATCTTACCGCACAGCTTGCGGAAAAAGGCGTTCCCATGGTTTTGATGCTTAATATGTGGGATCATGCCCAAAAAAAGGGGATATTGATCGATACCGTGAAATTGTCCCGACTTTTGGGAATTAAGACCGTCACAGCCTCCGCGTTCAAGGAGGAGGGGCTTGACGAGGCTGCCGCGGCGGCGATCGAAGCTGCGAAAAATCCTTTCTTGCCAAATACAAGCTTTTTCGGCAGGCAGACCGAAGCTGCTCTGCAAAAAATATCGGATTTAATTAAAAATAAGGTATCGGAAAATCAGCTCAGACCAAGCGCCGTATCGCTTTTGGAGCGCGGGCGGGAGCCTCATTGCGGCTTAAAGCTTTCACAAAGCGATTTAAGCTATATAAACGAGATAAGAAACGCGCTTGCGCGTTCAAGCTCCTCAGACTGTGAGGAGCTTATAATAAGCGAGCGCTACGACTTTATCGAGGGAATCGTTAGGGAATGTGTTATTAAAACAAAAACGGGAGCCACTGCAACGGAAAAAGCCGACAGACTGCTGACGGGAAGATATACGGCGCTTCCTTGCTTTTTCATAATAATGACCGCAGTTTATTTTTTATCGGCTGGTCCGTTCGGCTCTTTTTTGAGCCAACGGCTGACCTCGTTTATAACAGAGGATATAGGTCAACGCTTGGAGGTCCTGCTGACCTCGCTTAACGCGGCGGATTGGACAATAAGCCTTATATGCAGTGGGATAGTAGGCGGAGTAGGCACGGTGCTGGGCTTCCTGCCGCAGCTTATTCTGCTTTTTTTCACTCTTTCCCTCCTTGAGGATATAGGCTATATGGCAAGGGCAGCCTTTATAATGGACAGTTTTTTTCGTTTTTTCGGCTTATCAGGCAAGTCCTTTATCCCTATGCTTATCGCCACGGGCTGCGGCGTTCCTGCCGTTATGTCTTCCCGCACGATAGACGATCCGGCCCATCGCAGAATGACGATAATAACCTCAACCTTTATGCCATGCGGCGCAAAGCTCCCCGTGATAGCAATGGTCTCGACCCTTTTTTTTGACGGCAAATGGTGGACGGCTCCTCTTTGTTATGCCATAGGTATCGTATCGGTTCTTCTCTCGGGGCTGATACTGAAAAATATTTTTATTTTCAAGTCCGCGGAAGCTCCCTTTATAATGGAGCTTCCCGAATACAGAATGCCCAACGCCAAAAGCACCTTGACAACAGTTTACGAACGCTCCGCTTCCTTTGTCAAAAGAGCGGGTACTGTAATACTTTTGGCTTCGGCAGTCATATGGTTCCTTTCGGGCTACAAGATGACCGCACGGGGCATAATCCGTGCCGACAGCCCCTTTGACAGCGTATTGGGCTTAGCGGGAGAAAAACTCGCCCCTGTATTTTCCCCATTGGGCTTCGGCGACTGGCGCGCGGCGGTGGCTTCACTTATCGGACTGCTTGCGAAGGAGGAGCTGGTAGGCGTATTCGGCGTTGTCGGAACGGCAAAATCCGTATTTGCGGGAGGTCTCGAGGCGTTTTCCTTTTTGATCTTCAATTTGCTCTGCACACCCTGCATAGCGGCAATGGCGGCGATAGCAAAAGAAATGCACAGCTTCAAATGGACCGTGTTCGCCTTTTTTTATCAATCGGCGTTCGCCTACACAGTATCGCTTATTATATACCAGCTCGGACTGCTGCTCTCAAGAGGCGTCCTCACCCCTTTTACCTCCGCGGCATTCGTTTCTGCCGCCGCAGTATCGGCGTTTATTTTCAGATCGGTCGGGAAAGGAAAGAAATAAACATTGATTTTTGCATTTTTTCGTATTTTTTGTATTTGTTAAAATAAACGCTTGACATAAAGCGCGGCGTGGTGTATAATTTATAAGGTCAATCAAAACAATTTATTTGCACCGCGTTTCCGTCAAAAATCGTTATTTTTGAATAAACAGCAGCTTAGTTTCGCACAGCGCATTGATATCAAGGGAATGCTACAGGTTACGGGCGTTTGAAAATTGATTTTATAAATCGGTTGGGCTGCATCGCATTTGGGAGCTTGGACTACGAGGAGCGGCTTGCAGAGAGGCTTTGCGTACAAAGGCTTTCAACCTACAGTGTCACGGCAGTTTTGTTGCTTTGGATTTTCGGTCAAAAAGACCTTTGACCACATATTTGACCACTTTGGGAAAATTTTCGGAAAAATTTTGTAAAATCGGGGTGTAGCGCAGTTGGTAGCGCGGGTGGTTTGGGACCATCAGGTCGCAGGTTCAAGCCCTGTCACTCCGACCACAAACCGCATTACAAAGCCTTTTACGGG
>JAMPHV010000033.1 GCA_023663265.1 Bacteroides sp. | reverse complement strand
TCTTGCTGTTTCTATGACGGTTGATGTGAGTGCTGATTAAAAGGGATAGCCATAATGATTTATTAAGCTTTAATTAAAGCTCATTCTGCTTTTTATTCAACGCTTGTTTTCATTTTAAGATGTGCGCTTTTCCTTTTACGGTAACAATTTCCCGATTTTTTTGAATTTTGGGGAAACTTAAAAATTCTCCCTGTTGATTTTTTTCCTTTTTCGTGTTACAATATCAAAAGAAAAAATTTACAAAAACAAAAGGAAAATATATCCGTTATGTTTAAGCTTTTAAAATATCTGAAGGGCTATATCCCGCAAAGCGTTATCGCTCCGCTTTTTAAATTTCTTGAAGCGAGCTTCGAGCTGGCGGTGCCTATCGTTATGGCGAATATCATAGACGTGGGTATAAAAAACAGGGACGAGGGTTACATTTACAAAATGGGGCTCATTTTGGTGCTGCTGGGAATATTCGGCTTGGCGGCGGCGATAACGGCGCAGTATTTTGCGGCAAAGGCGGCGCTTGGCTTCGGCACGGCTCTGAGGCGTGATTTTTACAGACATCTTAACTCGCTCTCCCACGCCGAAATAGACAGGATCGGCACCTCCACCATGATCACAAGAGTGACCAACGACATAAATCAGGCGCAAACGGGCGTAAATATGTTTTTAAGGCTCTTTTTGAGAAGTCCCTTTATCGTCATAGGCTCTATTGTGATGTGCCTTGCCGTAAGCCCCTCCCTTACTCTTATATTCGGCATAGCGGCGCCGGTTTTAGGGCTCATTATTTACCTTATAATGACCAATACCGTACCCAAGTATAAGCTTATCCAGTCGAAGCTGGATAAGGTGTCGCTGCTCACCCGCGAAAATCTTTCGGGCGTTCGCGTCATAAGAGCCTTCGCCAGACAGCGGAACGAAAAGGAGGACTTTGACGAGGAAACAGGCGCGCTGCTCAAGGCGCAGGTGAGAGTGGGACGTATCTCCGCCCTGCTGAATCCCCTTACCTTTGCGGTGGTGAATCTTGCCATCGCGGCTATACTGTGGTTCGGTGGCGGCTCGGTGGACAGCGGCGCGATAACACAGGGCGAGCTTATCGCGCTTGTCAACTATATGAATCAGATACTTTTGGCGCTTATAGTGGTGGCTAACCTTATTACGATACTGACTAAGGCAAGCGCAAGCGCGTCAAGAATAAACGATATTTTTGCCGAAGCTCCTTCCGTCACGGACGATGGCTGCACGGAACAGACGCCGGTATACGGCGCTCCCGCCGTTGAGTTTAAAAACGTTTCCTTTGCCTATCATAAGGATAAGCCCACCCTCGAAAATATTGACCTTTCGGTAAAAAAAGGCGAAACGGTGGGGATAGTTGGAGGCACAGGCTCGGGCAAAAGCACGCTGGTCAATCTCATACCGCGGTTTTACGATATAACCGAGGGAGATCTGCTGATAGACGGCTGCGACATAAAAAAATATCCCTTAAGTCAGCTTAGGAAGAAAATAGGGATAGTGCCGCAGCGCGCGCTGTTATTTAAGGGCACGATACGCTCCAATATGAAATGGGGCAGGGAGAACGCCTCGGAGGAGGAGATATGGGCGGCCTTGGAAACGGCGCAGGCGGCGGAATTTGTAAGAAAGCTGCCCGACGGCATAGATTCCGCAGTAGAGCAGGGAGGAAGAAATTTCTCGGGAGGACAAAGGCAGCGCCTCACCATTGCGCGAGCGGTGGTAATGAGACCCGAGATAATCATACTCGACGACTCCTCGTCGGCATTGGATTTTGCCACTGACGCGGCGCTGAGAACAGCTTTGGCGCGAGATATCTCCGAAAGTACCGTATTTATAGTATCTCAGCGTGCTGCCAGCGTCAAGCACGCCGACAAGATAATCGTACTGGACGACGGACAGGCGGTAGGAATGGGGACGCACGGCGAATTGCTTGAAAGCTGCCGAATTTACCATGAAATATGCTTGTCTCAGAACCTGCTCCAAGAAGAAAAAAATTAGCGAAAGGATCGGACATTTAAACAATGGCTAAAAAAGCAAAAGACAGCAAGGGCGTTTTAAAGCGTATTTTGCGTTTTTCAAAGCCGCACCTGCACTATCTTGTTCTCGCGTCGTTTTTTTCGGTAATAAACGTTGCGCTTACCTTATATATACCGATCCTTATAGGAAACGCCATAGACTGCGCGATAGAGGCGGGCAGAGTGGATTTTGAGGCAATGCTGCCGATACTGGCGCAGCTCGCCGCTTCGGCTGCGGCAGGCGCTGCGGCAAGCTGGCTGATGAACCTGTGCACCAACAGGATAACCTACCTTACTGTCCGCGACATTCGCCGCACCGCCTTTGACAGGCTCCAGGCTGTTCCCCTTTCATATATAGATTCGCACCCTCATGGGGATCTGATAAGCCGTATGATAACCGACACCGACCAGATCTCGGACGGTCTTCTGATGGGCTTTACGCAGCTTTTTACGGGTATTGTGACGATTTTGGGCACACTGTGCTTTATGCTGTCTATCAACGTGTGGATAACTCTCATCGTGGTGCTTATAACCCCCCTGTCCTTTTTTGTGGCTTCCTTTGTGGCAAAGCACAGCTTTGATATGTTCGGAAAGCAGTCGGACGCCAGGGGAAAAATGACCTCGCTGGTGGAGGAAATGATAGGCGGGCAGCATTTGGTAAAGGCGTTTTCCCACGAAAAAATTGCAGAAGCCGAGTTTGAAGCGATAAACGAGGACCTGAGAAAATACAGCGTCAAGGCTATCTTCTTCTCCTCGCTCACCAATCCCTCTACCCGCTTTGTGAACGGTCTTATATACGCGGGCGTGGGCGTTTTCGGCGCAATAAGCGCGCTGTCGCCCACGGGCGCCATAACGGTGGGTCAGCTAAGCTGTTTTTTGACCTACGCCAATCAGTATACCAAGCCCTTTAACGAAATTTCGGGCGTAATAACCGAATTGCAGAGCGCCCTTGCCTCCGCCAAACGCGTCTTTGAGGTAATAGACGCGGAGCCCGAGCCGTCCGAGGCGCCCGACGCGCTGGAGCTCACTCCCGATAAGGTAGACGGAAGCGTTGATATAAGGAACGTTTCCTTCTCCTACGACCCCGAAAGACCTCTGATAGAAAATCTTGACCTTGCGGTAAAAAAGGGGCAGCGTATCGCAATAGTCGGGCCCACAGGCTGCGGCAAAACCACTCTTATCAACCTTTTAATGCGGTTTTACGACGTCGGAGACGGCGAAATAGCGGTCAGCGGTACGCCGATAAAGGAAATCACAAGGAACTCCCTCCGCGGCTCCTACGGAATGGTCTTGCAGGAGACATGGCTTAAAAACGGAACGGTTTTTGAAAACATAGCCTACGGTATGCCCCACGCCACCGAGGAGGAGGTAATAAACGCCGCGAAAGCCGCCCACGCGCACAGCTTTATAAAAAGACTGCCCGACGGATACAATACAAGGATATCCGACGACGAGACAAATATTTCGCAGGGACAGAAGCAATTGCTTTGCATTGCGAGGGTTATGCTTTGTCTTCCGCCTATGCTTATACTTGACGAGGCTACCTCCTCTATAGATACCATGACGGAAATACGCATACAGAAAGCCTTTGCCACGATGATGAAAGGCAGGACCAGCTTTATTGTGGCGCACAGGCTTTCCACCATAAAGGAAGCGGACTGTATTTTGGTGATGGAGTCGGGGCATATAATCGAAATGGGAAACCATGAGCAGCTTATCGAAAAGGGCGGATTTTACGCCAATCTTTATAACAGTCAGTTTAAAGCTATTTGATTATTAACAAAATGTAAAAGAAAGGACCGCGGTTTAATGAGGATATTTATATCACACTCCTCTGCCAATGCGGGAGAAGCGCAGGAGGTTTGCGGAATACTCGAGCAGGCGGGACATAAATGCTTCCTTGCGCCTCGCGACATTCGTTCGGGACATGAGTACGCGGAGGAGATCATAGACGGCATCGACGGCTCCGACGCGGTGGTGCTGCTTTTGTCCGAAGCGGCAAACAGCTCTCCCCATGTTCTGAGAGAGGTCGAAAGGGCGGTAAGCAAAAAGCTTTCCGTTATCGTGTACAAGCTTGAGGACGTCAATTTAAGCAAGTCAATGGAATATTTTCTTATGACTCATCAATGGGTCAGCGAAAAATCCGACAGGGGCTATAAAGGGATATTGGACTGCATAAACGGTCTCAAGGAAAAAAACGACTCCGAAAATGCCGAGGAAGCAATACAGCCTTCCCAGCCCCTGCCCGCAAGCAAAATGTCAAAAACAGGCATTGCGGTAAAAGCGGCTGTCGGCGGAGCCGCCGCGGCTGTTTGTATCGCGGCTGCGGTTCTGATCGCAAGCAATGTTCACAGACCAAGCTCGGCTATGAACGAAAATATTGTTCTCACAGACAGCGAAAACAACGTTGAGACAATATCCGAAACCGAAGCCCCTGCCGAAACGGCAGTTCTCTCGGAAACGGAGAATGCGCCGAGCACGGAGGCGGAAACGTCCGAAAACGTCTCCGCTTCCGCGGAAAATACGGAGGGAAAAAAAGAGGCCGCCGAGACGGCTGAGGAAGCGGTATCGGAGCAGCTTACTGAAGCCGTTTACGAAAATACATCGCAGACCGCTGAGACAACGGCTGAAAACACAGCCCCTGACGAGCAGACCGAAGCCGTGACCGAAGCCTCGGTCATGACCGAGCCGATCGCCGCCGAGCCAAAGGCGGAGCTTGGCGACAGCTTCATATTGGGAGAATACCTTGGCGAGCCGATAAAATGGAGGGTAATACAGCTTTCCGAGGACGGAAATACCGCCGTTGTCATATCCGACGGCATACTTACCATGAAAGCCTTTGATACCGCCGAGGGAGGAAAATACAACTTTTATAACGGAGAATATTACTGGAACGTACCGCCTGCGGAAATGACGCGGGAGCTTGAGCGGCTGGTGAGAGGCGACAACCGCTGGGAGCTTTCCAACCTGCGCATCTGGCTCAATTCGGACAGGGACAACGTCACATATTCCGATCAGGAGCCCAATTCAAGGGCAATGTCCGAGCTGAAAAACGGCTACAACACCGAAGCGGGCTTTCTCAAAAGCTTCGGAAAAAACGAAAAGGACGCGATCCTAACAACTCGGGTCGTCACCGACGGGACCGTTACGGAGGATAGGGTATACCTGCTTTCAAGAGACGAGCTTTCTCTGCTTGACGCGGCGGACGTCAGCGTTTACGCGGTCCCCACCGACAGCGCGGCGGAGCAGGATCAATCGGGCTGGTATCGGCTCAATGTCGGGGATTACAATGTAAGAGATCACTACTGGTGGCTGAGAGACCCCGATACCGATACCGCCAGCGAGGTGTACATAGTGAATTTCAGTTATGCGGGAGATAAGGTGTTCAGCCACAGCGCGGGTCTCGAGGGGTACGGCGTACGGCCCGTTATGACCGTCGATCTTACGGCGGACTGTATTGTTATAGACTGATAAAGGAAAGGACAGAAAAAATGAAGCTGACTGATTTGGAGCGCTTTGACGATATAACGATCCAGATACACGACAATCCGGACGCGGACGCGGTAGGGTCGGGATATGCCGTTTATCGGTATTTTAAGGAAAAAGGGAAAAAAGTCCGCCTTGTGTACGGAGGAAGAAACGAGATAACCAAAAGCAATATCAAGCTCCTTACCGCCGAGCTGGATATTCCCTTGGAATACGTTCGGGAACTGGAGGCGCCCGAGCTGCTCATAACGGTAGACTGTCAGTACGGACAGGGCAACGTTCAAAAATTCGAGGCTTTGAATATAGCTATGATAGATCATCACAGCACGGGAAAGCTGTCGGACGAAATGTCCGAGATACGCAGCAATCTGGTAAGCTGCGCCACCGTCTGCTATTCTCTTCTGAAGGACGC
This sequence comes from Bacteroides sp., assembly GCA_023663265.1. GTDB lineage: Bacteria > Bacillota > Clostridia > Oscillospirales > Ruminococcaceae > Ruminiclostridium_E. The sequence continues at coordinate 16,513 of JAMPHV010000033.1, read as the reverse complement.
GGGCTTTGACGTAAACGAGGACGTTGACATAGCTACCGCTCTTTATTACGGCTTGTATATGGACAGCAACCACCTTTCGGAAATAAGTCACCCCTTGGATTACGATATGGTGGATTTTCTGAAATACGACAAGCGGCTGATAAGCAGACTGAAAAACGCCAATTTCAGCCTAAGCGACTTAGAGACCGCGGGAAACGCCGTAGCGACAAACAACCTATATCTTGATGACTTCCATACGGGAATAATAAGCTCCGCGCCCTGTGACCCCAATATTTTGGGACTTATCGGTGATCTTGTGATACAGGTGGATACGGTGGACGTATGCGTTATATACAACGAAATGCCCGTAGGCTACAAGCTGTCGGTGAGAAGCAGCACCGTCGAGGTCGCCGCCAACGAGCTTGCCGCTTTTCTTACAACGGGAATAGGAGACGGAGGCGGACATCTTGACAAGGCGGGCGGATTTATCGACCTGGGCGCTTTTCGGCGGCTTTACCCCGATAAGCCTCTTGCGGAATATCTGACGGAGAGAATAGAGGTTTACTATGAGGGCTTCGATTCGGTCTACTATACCGACGGCTGTAAAAATCCCGAGGAATTTGCGCGGTACAGAAAAAAACAGGGGATATACGGCTATGTCAGATCGGAGGAGCTGTTTGAGGAGGGCACCGAGTGCCGCATAAGGACGCTGGAGGGGGACGTATTCATTACCTGCGGCAAGGATACCTACATTATGATAGGTATATTGGGCGAGGTTTATCCTATTTCCGAAAGCTCCTTCAACATAAAATACCGTCCCTTAGAGGGGAAGTACGCTGCGCGGTTTGAATACGAGCCCGCCGTTATAAACAACGACGAGGGCGCCTCTCACAGTCTTATGCCGTATGCGCGCCGATGTGAATCGGCTCCCGGCTCCGTCGTTCTCGCCAAGCCGCTGGAAAAGTACACCAAGGTGTTTACGCGCTGGGATTACGACGGATATATGGTAGGGCGCGAGGGCGATATGCTTTGTTATACCGAGGGCGATATGAACGACGTTTATATTTCCAAAAAGGAAATATTTGAGGTCACCTACGAGAAAATTACAAAATAATGCATACCCGCCGCAATTGCGGCGGGTATGCATTATTTTTGGAAACAGTTATTTCAAAAATCCTTCAATGATCTTATTTTCCGCTTCCTCTTCGGTCAAGCCCAAGGTCATCAGCTTGAGTATCTGCTCTCCCGCGATCTTGCCTATTGCCGCTTCATGAATAAGCTGCGCGTCGGGATCGGCGGCGGTGAGCTCGGGAGCGGCGTTTACCGTTGCTCTGTCCGCGATTATAGCGTCACATTCCGAGTGACCCGTACAGGCGGCGTTTCCGATGATCCTTGAACGGTAATTCTGTTGTGAATCGCCCTTGGCGACCGAACGCGAAACCAGGTCTGTGCCCGAATTTTTCCCGTTCAGCTCGACCTCGAACTCGGTATTTGCGACCTGCTTTCCGTCCGTCATAAGGGATTCTCTTATGATAAGCTTGGCGTTTTCTCCGACTTCCGCCTTTGTCTTGCGTTTCGCGGAGTCAACTCCCTTTATCTGCACCGACTCGATCTCGAGAACGGAGCCTTCATCGAGAAAAGCCTCCGTTACGGGGTCAATAGAGCGGGTCCCGTCACCATCTCCCGTGCCTATATGCTTTTCCTTGTAAACAACGTGAGAATTTTTTCCGAGGAAAAACCTGTGTATACCGTTGTGGCGCGCGGTCTCATGAGTGTCGGTGTGCACCCCGCAGCCCGCCACTATCACGATATCCGCGTTTTCTCCCACATAAAAGTCGTTGTACACCAGGTCGTCGATATTTCCCTTTGTAACGCAGGCGGGTATGGAAACCGTCTCCTTTTTGGTGTTCGGCTTGATCCATATATTTATTCCCGGCTTGTCGGTTTTGTTGACGATATCTATGTTTTCGGTAACGGCGCGCCCCGCGCACTGTCCGTTTTCTCTTATATTATAGGCTCCCGCAAAGGTCCCCGTCCAGTCGGAAACCACGCTGAGCAGCTTTTCCGTTATAAGCTCCATTTTTAATTCCGCCTTTCCTGTTGATGATGAGCAGCTACTTCATCTGCGGACATACGCCGCTCCTTACGCCGTCGTTAAGCAGGTACGGCAGTATTTCCTCACGCGAGCCGTGATTTTTTACCTCTCCTCCGCTTATTACAACTATCTCGTCCGCAACAGACAAAATACGCTCTTGATGAGAAATTATAACAAGGGTCTTGTCCTGCTTTTGCCTTAACTCGTCAAATACGGAAATAAGGCTGTTGAAGCTCCAAAGGTCTATTCCCGCCTCGGGCTCGTCGAATACCGCTAATTTTGAGGGTCTTTCAAGCACCGTCGCTATCTCTATTCGCTTTATTTCCCCTCCCGAAAGAGCGGAATTTACCTCGCGGTCGATATATTCGCGGGCGCAAAGCCCTACCTTACTCAAAACGGCGCACAGGTTCTCCTCCGTGCGGTTTTCCCCCGCCGAAAGGCGAATAAGATCGCTTACCGTCAAGCCCTTGAACCTTACGGGCTGCTGAAAGGCATAGCTTATGCCCTTTCTTGCGCGCTCGGTCACGTTCGCCTCGGTTATATCCTCGCCGTCAAGCAATATTCTGCCCGACGAGGGCTTTTCGATACCCGCTATAAGCTTTGCGATAGTTGTCTTTCCGCCTCCGTTCGGACCCGTCACAGCCACCATGCGGTTGTCGGGCACAGTAAAGGAAACCCCTTTTAATATTTCCTCGCCGTCGGGGGCGGACCAGGTTATGTCTTGAAGCTCTAACATTCAGTCACTTCCTTTTTATTTTTTATGCGTAATGTCAATAAACATCGCTTATCAAATAAGCGTCCACCACCTCGTAGGTAGCCGAAACATTGCTGTCCGTTCCCGCGGTTATGTTTATGTACACCTGCAACAGCTGATCCTCCATGACCTTTTTGCTTATAAGCGCGTCGGAGGTGCAGATATCGTAAGTGTACTGGATCATAACGGTTCCCGAGCCGCCGTCCAAGGCTATATCGTACGCGCCCGTCCTATCCAGGTACGCCGCAAGGCTGCCTCCGTCTCCCGCGACGACGGGAACGACTCTGTGTCCGTTTTCCTCGAGTCCGTTCGCTCCGTAAATAACGGTCTCCGAGGCGTTGACGGGAGAAGCGTCCGAGGTCATCTCCATACGCAGGTTGTCTATGCGGTATCTTGAGGAGGTTTGTCCCTCAAAAAGAGTTTGTCCGATCTTTCCCTCAATGATAGTGAGGTTTTTCCCGGGCTTTCTCGTCACTTCAAAGGAAAACCATGGATAAAACTCGGGCTTGCCCGATTTCAGCGCAGCCTCAAGAAGCTCGTCCTCCGTAAAGGCGGTGGTAAGCAGGGTAGCGGACAGGTCCTCCACCTTTTCGGGGTCGATAGATGAGCTGTAAAGCCTTTTCACCACCATAGCCGAGGTGGAGGGCGAGGAGCTGAGCTCGGTGTAATCGCACACATAGGTTATATCGCTTTTTTCAAAGGTGAAGAAAAGAACTCCGCCTAAAATTCCCACAACAAGCAATATAAGCAGAACAATCGTTATCTTTCTCATAAGAACTCCTTTATAAGGTGATGCAATCTATATACAGTAAAGATTGGTGTCCCAAGCGGGAATGTAGGGGTGATGCCTTAAATAAAGCTTATAGCCTCCGTTCATCTCTCGTATCAGAAGAGGCAGCTCTATCAAATCCTCCGTGCGGTGATACGCCGAGAGGATAATTCTCGGACGGTTCTTTGAAATACAGTCCTTGGCGCCCTCCAATGCCTCCCGCTCCGCTCCCTCGACGTCGATCTTTATAAGCGTGGGCTTTTTGTCGCCCAGCATACTGTCCACGGTTATCCCGTTGACCTTTACCGCCATGCCTCTGCCGTATTGGTTGCAGGCGGAGCTGTTTCGTCCTCCGCTGCGGCGGAATTGAAGCTGTTTGTTTTCGTTCCACGCCGCGGCGTTTATGGGGTGAAATATCCCTCTGCCCAAGGCGTAGTTGCGGCGCACCATTCTCGAGAAATTTCGGAAATCGGGCTCAACGGCATATATCTCGGCAAACTCTTTTTTGGTGAGCCTTAAAAATCTGTCCACCGTGTCGCCGTTATAGGCTCCCAGATCCACATAGGTCTCGCTTTTGCCTATTTTCAACAGCTCCTCCGCTTCCTCCAAGGGGGTCTCGCATTTCCGAAGCGTATCTATGCTGCCGCTTAGCTTATACTCGATAAGCGTGTCGAAGACTTCTCTCGATTTTTCGTCGGCAAAGAGCCTCCTTACCTTTTTAAGCTCCGCGGAGTGCGCCTCGATATACTCTTCGTCAAAAAGCCCCTCGCCCACGACGGGAACGTCGGGAGCGTAAAGCTCGTATTTTTCCGCCAGCCCGTAAAGACGCTCCATAACGGGCGGCAGACTGCTCCCGAAGCAAACCACTATAATAAAATCGTCATATTTCTCCTCGATATCGGAGAGTCTTTTTACCTGATAGCCCAAAAAACTGTGACCGCGGACGAACTCGTCGCTCGCCATAAATTCCGTTGGCTTTATGTCAAGCTTGTTCATAACGGTCATTATTTTTTCGGCGCCGTCGCCCATGCCGTACATAACGATAGGCTTTTCGGCTTCCTTGAGCCTTTTCCAAACGCTTACAGGCTTATTTTCACAGTCCATGGCATTCCTCTTTCAATTTACTCGACAGTTACCGATTTGGCAAGATTTCTCGGCTTATCGATGGAGCACTGTCTGTCCAGCGCCGTATAGTAAGCCAAAAGCTGTAGGGGCACCGCCGTAACGAGAGGCATCAGCAGATCGTCCGTTTCGGGCAGTCTTATAATATAGTCGGCAATGCCGGGGTTTACGTCCGCGCTGTCGCGGCAGACTATCACGGTCTTTGCGCCTCTCGATTTGACCTGCTCGACGTTGCTGGCGGTCTTGGGATAAAGCTTTGTTTGCGTGGCTACCGCGATAACCGGCATTTCCTCGTCGATAAGCGAGATGGTGCCGTGCTTCAGCTCGCCTCCCGCATAGCTTTCGGAGTGTATATAGCTTATCTCCTTTAGCTTAAGGCTTCCCTCCATGCTTAAAGCGTAGTCTAACCCTCTGCCTATATAAAGCAGGCTCGAAGCGTTCATCAGCTTGGAGGCGACCTTCTGATACTGCTCCCTGCGGTCGATGCACTCCTGTATCAGCTCGGGCACCCGAAGCAGCTTCTCGGTATATTCGGCGCACCTTGCTTTATCGATAGCTCCCCTTGCGTAAGCCAGCCTTAAAGCGAACATATACATAAAGGCGCACTGCACCATATAAGCCTTGGTGGAGCAAACGCTGATCTCGGGTCCCGCAAGCGTCTTTACCGACATCTTTGCCTCGCGGTCAATGGAGCTTCCCGCCACGTTGACGGCTGCCAAGGTGTCCGCCCCTATCTCCTTGCCCAATTTCAGCGCGGAAAGAGTATCGGCGGTCTCGCCCGACTGGGAAATGATGATAAGCAGATCGTCCTTTGTCAGCAGCGGGTTTCTGTACTTGAACTCGGAGGCGATATCCACCGTAACGGGAATACGCGCTATATCCTCTATGACGTACTTACCCACCATTCCCGCATGCATAGCCGAGCCGCAGCCCACTATATAAATATTTTTGTATTCTCTCAGCATATCGTCGGTAAGCCCGCATTCCTCAAAGGATGGTATGCCGTCCGCAATACGCGGGGTCAAGGTGTTTTTCAGTGCGGCGGGCTGTTCGTGTATCTCCTTTAGCATAAAATGCTCATAGCCGCCCTTTTGCGCTGCGGTAAGGTCCCACTCGGCGGTATTTATTTCCTTTTCGATAACGTTGCCGTGAATATCGTAAAACACTGCGCCGTCCTTATCCACCTCGGCGATCTCGCCCGCCTCGGGAAGATAGTATTCTCTTGTATACTCCAAAATAGCGGTCATATCCGAGGCGATATACATTTCATCCTTGCCGATACCGACTATGAGAGGGCTTTCCTTGCGCACGGCATATATCCTGTTCTTATGCTCGCGGAAGATTATACCGAGAGAATAAGCGCCCTCAAGCTGAGCCACCGTCGCGGCAACGGTCTCGATAGGGTTTCCGTTGTAGTTGTAATCCAAAAGCTTGGCTACCGTTTCGGTGTCGGTTTGGCTCTCGAAGGAATAGCCCTTTCCCGTTAAAAACGTCTTTATCTTACGGTAATTTTCAATTATCCCGTTGTGAACTATGCTTACTCTCGCGTTGCCGAGCGGGTGCGCGTTGATGTCGGAGGGCTCGCCGTGAGTAGCCCAGCGGGTGTGTCCTATCCCCGCCACAGCCTTAAGAGGACCCTCCTTTTCCAGCTTCGGCACAAGCCCCGCGTCAATTGAGCCCTTAGCCTTGACGGTTTTGAGCCTGTCTCCCTCGAACACGGCTATGCCCGCCGAGTCGTAGCCCCTGTATTCAAGATTTTTGAGCGCGTTAACAAGGACCCTTTCACAGGTCCTCTCGCCCACACAGCCAACTATTCCGCACATAACGTGATTTCCTTTCTTGATTCGCCGTCCCTGTTTTCGTCAAACGGACGGTCGTGTTAAATTATATGTTTTTTTATTATATCAAATTCACACAAACAGATAGGTGAAATATCCGGCATAGCAAATAAGCATTATCGCTCCCCCGAGTCTTGAGATACGCTTGTTTTTTAACACGAGCAGCCATAAGAGCACCGCGGCGTCGATAGCAACGGCAGAGTCCGTTATAAAGGAATTTTCAAAGGCAATGGGCGCGGGAGAGACCAGCGCGGAAATGCCTACGACAAAGAGAATATTGAAAATATTGCTTCCGATAATGTTGCCTATCGCTATGTCCGTCTTGTTTTTCCTTGCCGCCTGTATGCAAGTCACCAGCTCGGGCAGAGAGGTGCCGAAGGCTACCACGGTGAGACCTATGACGCGGTCGTCAAGCCCGATGACCTCCGCGATCCTTGTGGCTCCGCTGACGGTGAAATTGCTGCCCAGCACTATCATAACAAGCCCCAAGATCACCAAAAGTATCATCTTGATCATGGAAGCGTTTTCGTCTATCTCGGGAACGTCGTCGGCAAGAGAGCTGTCCCCCGACCTTGAAAGCTTTATAAGATAACCCATAAACACCGCAAACAGCAGAATAAATATCAAGCCGTCTATGCGGCTGAGACTGCCTCCCGGTATACCAAGCACGAGCAGCACGGCGGTTATCAGTATCACAAAGGGTATCTCATAGCGGAAGGTGGTTTTTTTTACGGGGAGCCCGCATATCAGCGACGATATGCCCAAAATAAGCAGTATATTCATAATATTGCTGCCTATAACGTTGCCCACCGCGATACCCGCGTTGTTCTGAAAGGCGGAAGTTATGCTGATAGCCGCCTCGGGCGCGCTGGTGCCGAACGCCACCACCGTGAGACCTATAACTATCAGAGGCACCTTAAGCTTCGCGGCGATCTGGGAGGCGCTGTCAACAAATATATCGGCTCCCTTGATAAGTCCCCAAAATCCGATTATCAAAAATATCAGCGAAATAATTACCGAGCCCGCGGCGGTGTTCCCCGTCAGATCGGAAAGCAATGTTAAAATACTATCGGTCATTTGCGCTCCTTTTTAAAGCAATCAAAATTATGCCCTGTTCTGCCTCTTATGCTGCCTGTGTATCTCTCGTGCGGCATGGTGTCTTTGTTTTGCCGACTTTTCCGCTCTGCGGCGGGCGAGCTTTTCCTCTTTCGTTACCCGTCTTGCCTTAACGGTGACCCTGCGCTTGGGCCGTGCGCTTTTTTTGACAAAATCGGGCTCTCCGTATCTTGCCTTATAAGCCTTCTTAACGCTTCGGGGGGACTTTTTGTACATCTGCTTGAGCTTATATTCTTTTATTGCGTCGTCGTAAATAACAAGCAGCCTTTCGGCAATGGTTTGAGCTCCCGAGGAAACGATAGCGTTTCTCGCCTGCTCCTTAAGCTTTTCCAGCTCGTCCTGCGGCAGAGCCTTCAAACGCTTCATTCGGTCATACATTTCATCGGCGTCTCTGAAATGATATCCGCTCACGCCCTCCTCTATCTGATCGGCGTTAAGCTCGTCAAGAATGGTCAGAACGGGCATTCCCGTAGCCATGCCCTCCATCATTGAAATGGAGTGGCACTCGGTGAGAGAGGCGGTTATATAACAGTCGCAGGAGGCGTAATACGGCGGTATGTCCGCGTGCTCGACCCTGCCGGTAAACCTTACCGTGTCTGTTATTCCAAGCTTTTTCGCGTCCTCCGTAAATTCCTCGAGCTGAGGACCGCCGCCGATGAGCAGCAGCTTCATTCCGTCCTCTTGCTTTACGTTTTTAGCCCAAAATTTCAGAAGCGTCTCTATGTTTTTTTCCTGCCCCATACGTCCGCAGAAGCAGAAAACAAGGTCGTTTTCGCTGAAGCCGTATTTTTCGCGTATCTCCCTTACCTTTTCCTTTGAAACGGTGTGCCTGTTGAACACCTCCACCTCTACGGAATTAGGTATAACGGTGACGGGCTTGTCCACATGACAGCGTCTGAAGTATTCCTCGACCTTTTTTGAGGGTCCAGTTACCGCGCTGGCGGAATCCGCAAGTATCTTGGCGTATTTATGGCTCGCCGAGGTCAGTATTTTCGATAAAATTTCGTTATTGGCGACGTAATAAACGTAATCGTCGTACATGGTGTGCATGGTGTACACCAAGGGCACCTTGAGCATTTTTGATATAATAACGCCCGAAAGTCCTATGCCGAATTCGTTGTGTATATGGATAATATCCGGGTTAAAGTCCTTTATCATTCTCAGCCTGTCCGCGCTTATGGGGGAAGCCACGTCGTAGCCGTATATTTTTTCCAGCTTCACCGCGGGGCAATACATAATGTCCTTAGACACCTGCGTTTTTTCAACTCCCGAATCGGCGGTCACTATCAGCGCCTTGTGCCCCAAAAGCTCCAAGCCCTCCTTGAGGGTCTTCACATGGGTCACCACACCGTTTACCGCGGGCAGATATGTTTCCGTAAATATAGCAACTCTCATGTCCTGCTCCTGTCATTTGTCGGTTCACGCGTCTGTTCTTTTTATACGCATATATAATTTTACACCATTTTGGAAAAAATATCAATAGGTTAAGTAAAAAATTAAGCTTCACCCGTTAAAATCCGCTCATCGCAAAAGCAAACCCGTCAAGACCGAATAAAGTGCGGTCTTGGCGGGTCGTTTTTCGTTTTTATCGTTCGGATCAGAACGCTTTTTTGTAAATTTCGAGTATCTCCTCGGGCGAGGTGGGACGGGGATTTCCTCCCGTGCATACGTCGTTGAACGCCGCAACGGAGAGCGCCTGCAGGTCCTCCTCCTTAACGCCTATCTCGGAGAGCTTCTGAGGGATACCGATAGAGATCGAAAGCTCGCGGACGGCGTCAATGGCTGCCTTGACCGCTTCGTCGTCGGTCATCTTCTTCGTGTGCTTAACGCCCATAGCCTTTGCTATTCCCTTAAACTTGGGCTTTGCGGGGCTTTCGGCATTGTATTCCAAAACGTAGGGGAGAAGCAGGGCGTTGGCTACGCCGTGAGGCGTGTCGTAGAACGCGCCGAGAGGGTGAGCCATTGAGTGGACGATGCCCAAGCCCACATTGGAGAAGCCCATACCCGCTATATATTGAGCAAGCGCCATTGTTTCCCTTGCCTTGGGGTCGCCGTTTACGCTGTCGAAAAGACTTTGATGGATCAGCTCGATAGCCTTGACCTCCACCATATCCGACATTTCCCACGCTCCCGGGGTGATGTAGCCCTCGATAGCGTGCGTTAATGCGTCCATGCCCGTGGAAGCGCAAAGACCCTTGGGCATGCCCATCATAAGGTCGCTGTCAACGATAGCGACAACGGGGATATCGTGAGGATCGACGCATACCATTTTCTTTTTGTTGGCTTCATCGGTTATAACGTAGTTTATGGTGACCTCCGCCGCGGTGCCCGACGTGGTGGGTAGGGCGATAAGGGGAACGCTCTTGTTTTTGGTGGGAGCAACGCCCTCGAGAGAAACGACGTCGGAGTATTCGGGATTGGCGGCGATTATGCCTATGCCCTTAGCCGTATCCATAACCGAGCCGCCGCCTACCGCCACCAAGGCGTCCGCGCCGCACTCCTTAAAGAGCTTTACACCGTCCTGTACGTTCTTTACCGTGGGGTTGGCCTTGATATCGCTGTAGATGTCGTAAGACGCACCCGCCTTGTCCATAACGTCCGTTACCATTTTGGATACGCCGCATTCCAAAAGCACCTTATCGGTCACAAAAAGTATCTTTTTAAAGCCGCGCGCCTTGATCTCATCGGCAAGGCTTTCTCTTGCGCCCGCGCCGAAATACGAGGTTTCGTTGAGTATAAATCTGTTTGCCATATCGGTCCTCCAAAAATTAGTTAATAAGGTAATTATAACCTATTATGCAAAAATAATCAATAGAAAATTTGTGAAAAAAGAAAAAGATTTTGATGATTTTTTAATTTTTTTTGCAGCGCGGCTTGACAATCGTTTCCAACTCTGATATAATGTTAAAGCTTGATTGTTTTTATACAGTCAATATCCTTGCTCGCATTTTTAAGTTGCGGGCCGTAAGTCTAAAAGGAGGTATTTATCTATGGCAAAGCTCGGCGAAAAGTACGAGGCAATGGTTGTTTTCTCCCTTAAAAACGGTGAGGAGCAGGTTCAGAACCTTATCGCCAAGTTCACCGACCTTATCAAGGCGAACGGTGAGCTTGCGAACACCGACGATTGGGGCAAGAGGAAGCTCGCGTACCCGATCAACTACGAGAATGACGGATACTATATAGTATTCACATTCAGCAGCAAGACCGATTTCCCCGCAGAGTTTGAACGTATTGTAAGCATTACAGACGGCGTTCTCCGTTCAATGGTAGTGATCGCCAAGTAAAAAAACAGGAGGCTTGCGAGATGTATAACAAGGCAGTTTTAATGGGTCGCATATGCAACGATTTAGAGTTGAAAACTATCCCTAACGGCGCAAGTGTTCTTTCATTCCGTTTGGCTGTTGACCGCTCTTATCAGATAAAGGGCGAGGAGAGAAAAGCGGATTTCTTTAACATTGTCGCCTGGAGGAGCACGGCGGAGTTCATTTCCCGCTACTTCGCAAAGGGCAGAATGATCCTTGTGGAGGGCGAGCTTCAGACTCGTCAATACGTTGACAAAAACGGTTCCACGCAGAATGTTGTGGAGCTGGTGGTCAACACGGCGCATTTTACAGGCGAAAAGGCTGCAAGCTCAAGCTCAAACGGTTACGGCGGATATAATCCTCCGCCCCCTGCCGCCAATAACACCGCGGCAGGAAACGCGGCTCCCGCCATTTCTTCGGGAAGCACGAACGATTTTGTTGAAACAGGTTCCGATGACGACTACCCGTTCTGAAATTTAAAAGGAGGAAACAACAATGGCTGAAAAGCATGAGGTTAATAACGAAAAAGGCGCACGCCCCGTTAAGCGCGCAAGAAAAAAGGTATGCCAGTTCTGTGTTGACAGAGCGGAATTTATCGACTACAAGGACGTAGCCAAGCTCAAGAAGTGCATGACGGAGCGCTCCAAGATCCTGCCCCGCCGCGTTACGGGCTGCTGCGCTTATCACCAGAGAGAGCTTACCGTTGCTATCAAAAGAGCAAGACAGGTCGCCTTGATCCCTTACGTAAGCGACTGATTTTAAGACTAAAAGAGGCTGTAAAAAAACACGATCCGTTGAAACGGGTCGTGTTTTTCCATAATAATTGATAATTGTCAATTTTTTGAAATTGTGAGATAGTTTTTTTACAGCCTATTTTTTCAAAAAACACAAAACCTTCCCGCCGTTTTAGCGACTGTTAAGTGAAAGCTTTCAAACGAGGTGTTCATATGAACAAGGAAATTTTAACGGAATATGCAGACTATCTGCTAAACATAGCCTTATACAAAACGGGCAATATCGCCGACGCGGAAGACTTGGTGCAGGATACGCTTATGGCGGCGCTGAGCCGTATAAGCGGCGGCAAGACGATCGAAAACCCGAAAAGCTGGCTCAGCTCGGTGCTCAACCGCAGGTTTTACGATAATCTGCGGAGAAAATACCGAAAGCCTGTCGTTTGCATTGACGCAGTTCAAGAGCAGGCGGCGGAGGACAATATTTCCGAGGATATCGAAAAAAACGAGGAGGCGGAAAATATTCGCCGCTGCGTGGGAATGCTGACAAAAAATTACCGCGAGGCGATCGTGAGGCATTACATGAACGGCGAAAGCGTAAGCGATATCGCCAAAGCGTTGGATATCCCCGTAAATACCGTAAAAACAAGGCTTTATACAGGCAGAAAGCATATCGGAAAGGAATTTAGCATGGAGAATTACGCAAAACAAAGCTATCAGCCCGAAAACCTTTATATCGCCTCCAGCGGACGCATCGGGTTCAACGAAGAACCGTTCTGTTTCATAAAGTCCGATGACAGGATCACGCAAAATCTGTTGATCTTAGCCTATGAAAAGCCTGTTACCGTACCCGATCTGGCAAAAGCAATAGGGATATCCACCGTTTATATCGAGCCTATCGTAGACAGACTTGCGGAAGCGGAGCTTATGAAACGCGTCGGCGATAGGGTGTACACCGATTTTATCATCTGCACCGAAAAGGACAGGACAGCCAATTTGGAAGCGGAGATCAAAATTGCCGACGGGGAGTACAAAAATATATGGGAGATAATGGAGCAAGGCTTAGCGGAATTAAGACAGCAGGATTTTTACCGCTCACAGCGAAAAATGCAGCAGGATAAATTAGAAAGCTTTTTTGCAATACGGACAATGCAGGGCGCGGTAAACAATGTAAGAGACGAGGCATGCGGCGGAAAGCAGCCCTTTGAAGACTATCCCGACCGTCCCAACGGCGGGAAATGGTATGCCATAGGAAATCGGTATCCTGCGGATTACGATTATAATGATCAAGCTTACGCCTTGTATTCCTTAAGCGGCGAATACGCGGAAACCTTTGAAAATTTTTCGGACACGAAAAAGCTGTCTATATGCGAATACGACACCGACACGGGCGCAATGGGACGGGTGCATTGGAGCGCCGCAACAACAAGCCATGAGAATGTCGCAAAAATGCTTTACTCCGTGTATACCGACAACAAGGATTGCTTCGGGACGGTGTCGAGGAGCTGCATTGAAAAAGTGGACGCTTTTATCTCGTTGAATTATCTGTCAAGAGAAAACGGAAAATTGGTGTGCGAGGTTCCCGTTATCTCCATGGCGGACAGGTGGAAAATGTACGAATTGAGCGAAAAGTGGGATAACCTCATTTCAGAAGGATTTCACGATGTATTTATGAGGGTCATGAAAAATCCCGTTATTCTTCCGCCTCATTTAAAATCGGTGCCCAATTGGCTGAGATATATGGACTGCTGCTCGAAGCTCCCTATGGCGGTTATTGTAAAGGCTAAGGATAACGGATTGTTTTTGAACAACGCGGCTTTCCCCTCAACGGGAGTATTTTTGGCGGTTGAGAAATAATGACTGTAAAAAGGGGTTAAGTCTTGAGATAGTTTTTTTACAGTCTCTTTTTCGTTGTCTTTAATTTTTCGCCGCCATCAGCTGCTCCAGCAAAAGCTCGTCCTTAAACTTACACTGTCCCCTGTCGTAAAATACATCGGTAATATCCCACAAAACGGGACACATTTCTCTTTTGTACGCTTCCCTTGCCACGGAGGAAAGGAAAAGCCTTATAACATCCGCCTCCTTGTTTTTGGTGGAAACGCCGTATTCGCCTATAATAACGGGCACGCCCTTGTCCGCAAAGCTTTCCTTGAGCATATCCATATAATGGTTAAGCAGCTCGACGTCCTCCTCGCTGCCCCATTCGGTCTGCGCCTTGCCCCAGCTTGCGTCCGCTTCCAAAATGCAGAAGGTGGAGGGAGTGTAATAGTGTACCGATACCGCGCAGCGGTCGGCAGCGTCGCTCGGCATAACGAACAGCTCGTCGCAGGTGAGGTCGATGTCCGTGTTGTAGCCCGCTATGAGCAGATGACGGAGAGGGTTGTTTCCGCCCGCGCTTCTCACGATATCAACGAACTTTTGATTTATCTCGTTGAGCAAACCGAAGGAATCCGCCTTTCCGTCGGTGCTGCCGCTGTATCTGTTCCAAAGAGAGTCCCATCCGCCCTCCTCGTTGAGAGATTCAAACATAAGCTTGTCGGGATAATCCTTAAACTCCTCTGTTATCTGCTCCCAAATTCGGGTGTATTTTTTCATGCACTCCTCTTTATCGGTCGGGAAATTTGTCCACCAGCCGCCGTCGTAGTGAATGTTGACAATAGCGTACATTCCCGCGTCAAGAGTCCAGTCTGTTATCTGCCTGACTCTCGCTATGTAGTCGGGACTTATGGTATAGTCCTCCCCCATAAGGTTTGACCAGGCTACGGGGATACGCAGCACTCCGAAGCCGCAGGCGGCGTAGCCCTTGATCATATCCTCGGTAATGACGGGACTGCCCCAGGCGGTCTCGTAGCCCGTAACGCCGTTCAAGCTGCTTATCCAGCTTCCGCAGGACTCCAGCGTGTTGCCCAGATTTATGCCAAGCCCCATTTCTCTTACTATCTCCGCCGTGGTCATATCGCGCATGGGCTCCTCCTCGGGAGTGCAGGAGGTCAGTGAAAACAGTGCGGCGACAGCCAAAGCCGCCGACAAAATTTTTCTTTTTATCATTTGAGTTTTCCCTTTCATAAAATTATTTCTTAAACAATATCGAGATCATATCAAAAAGGTTTCTGTCGTCAAATACGCTTGAAAACCAATCCTTATAGGGGTGATTTACCTTAAGGAACACGCTGTGCCGTCCGCAGACGTTTTCCGTCACCGTCTTGTACTCGCCGTCGTGGGTGCCGATCCTGCACACGCCGATCTCCTTTCCGTCCTCTCCGTCTATAAGTATATGTATTTCCGCGGGGCAGCCCGAGCAGGTGACCAATGCGGAAAATTCCATTGTTTTGCTTGAATAGTCGTCTCCGAAATCGAAATACTTGAAGCCTATTACGCTGCCTGTTTTAACATTGGTGACAACGCGGGTAAAGCTGTCCTTTTCCGTTACAAGACAGCCGCCCTTAAGCACGCAGGCTATTTCTGCGGGGGTGATCTTATAAGGATTCAGAGAATCCTCAAAGCCCAGCGAGGTCATTTCCACCTGCGGAATGGTGCCGTCGGGAAGTATCTCTATCTTTTCGGCGCAGGCGCGGCGGGACATTATGCTGCCGTTGGTCATGCGGTGGTAAAATACGTACCATTGTCCGTTGATGCAGCATACCGAGCCATGGTCGTTTCCGCCGGGATAATCGATACTGTTGTCCACTATGGTGCCCATATGCTTAAAGGGACCCCGCGGGCTTTCCGCAATGGCGTAATCCAGTCTGCTGCCCATTCGGGGAGAGTATATCAGATAATATTTTCCGTTTATTTTTCTTGGGGAGCTTGCCTCGAAGAAATCTGCGGGACCCTTGCCGCAGGGTATCATATCCTCGATGTGGGAGCCCTTGATTATTTCGCACATATTTTCGGGGTTTATCTCATTAAAGTGGGATTTTTCAAAGCCGTAATAAATATAAACGCGTCCGTCGTCGTCCACCAGCACGCCCGCGTCGTTAAAAATGCCTTCGTCTCCCGCGTCCGCTTCATCACAGCGATATTTATCCAACAGCTTAAAGGGTCCCTCGGGCTTGTCGCTCACGCCTACGCAGCCCTTTGATCCGACTATATAAGCGTAAAGATAGTATTTTCCGTGATTGCCGACCACGTCGGGAGCGTACAGCTCCTTTTCCGTCCAAGGAGTATCTGAGGGGTGGTCGCGGTCGGGAAGCGTATGAAAGCTGTCTCCGTGGCACTGCCAGTTGTTGAGATCGTTTACGGAGGCTGACCACACCTTTAGCTTGAAATCGCAGAAGTTTTCGCAGCTCACGCGGTCATGGGAGCCGTAAAGGTACACACGGTCGCCGAACACGCGCGGTTCGCCGTCGGGAATGTACTCCCAAAGCGGAAGTATCGGATTGGGCATAGAAAAATCCTCCTTTGTTATAGGCAACGTTTTCTGTCATAAACTTTTATGCTAATTATAGCATATGTTTTTAAGAATTACAATAACTTTTTTGACATTATTATCAAATATCTCAACAAAATAGTGCTAATTTTGTAAAAAATATCAAATTGTGCTTTTATAAATATTGAAAAATGCAGACTTATTTTTGGTTTATTTTATAAGGCTTATTTTTTGATAAAAATGTGCTTGCAATTGCATCGGTTTTATGATAAAATATAAACGGGTCTATCGAAGGGACTGCCAAAATTTTTCTGCCCGTAGCACAATGGATAATGCGTTGGACTCCGACTCCAAAGACTGCCGGTTCGACCCCGGCCGGGCAGGCCATCTAATTGTTACTAAAAAGATATTATGCCCGCAAACGGCTGTACAAAGCCA
>JAMPHV010000032.1 GCA_023663265.1 Bacteroides sp. | reverse complement strand
CTCTCTGTTACACTTAAGCCCCGCGCGGGAGCGCACACTGCACTCGCTTCCGAGCTAAAGAGGACATTACATAATATGCAGTTTTAAGAATTAGTAAATCGGTACCTTGATAAAAGTTAAGCATTATCGTAAATGCAATCATAAAAAAAGTATTTCTGATTTAGAAATTTTGGTGAAAATTAAATTTCGTTATAATAATTGACAATTTTTTGAAGCTTTGGGATAGTTTTTTTTACAGCCTCTTTTTTACTCTTTTATTAAGTTTTCAACTTTTCTGCCGATATAACAATTAGAGAAACAATATTCTGCGCGCGGCGCAGAGAAAGGGGAGAAGTTTGAAAATAACAGTCTCAACTAACCTTGAAAAAAAGGTACAGCAAACAAAACCACCCTAAAGTGGCAAAAAATTTAAGTAAAAGGGAAGCTAAGAGACTACATCAGCAAGCTCCTCTTTGAAGATATAGCCTCTTTTTCTAAGAAGTTCCAGTCCTTCGGATTTGGAAATAACAACAGAATGCTCGGTAAGCTTGTCGGCAAGATAACCTTTCGCAGAATAAGGCTCAACCTTAGTCAATATGTTCCAGATAGCGGTCAAGAGCATACGGCATATAGCGATAATCGCTTTTTTGTGTCCTCGGCGAGCTTTGATTTTACGGTAACGTTCCCGAAACTCGGGGTGTTCTTTAGATTTTATGAGTGCATTGGCAATTTGAACAAGAATAGGTTTTAGAAAAGAACCTGCGCGAGAAATTCTTGTGGATTTGACTTTTTGCGCACTGCTGTCATTTCGAGGACAACAGCCTGCCCATGAAACAAGGTGCTTTGCCGTGGGGAATACAGACATATCCGCACCGATTTCAGATATTATACGGATAGCAGTTAACGGTTCTTTTGAAAATCCGGGAACAGTTCTGATTAAGTCAAGCACGGCAGTATACGGTTCGGCAAGTCGGAATATTTCGGAATCAAGTTCTTCAATACGCTTTTGTTGTTCATCAATAAAGTCAAGACAGATTTTTAGTTTTGTCGCTTGTTCGTGGCAAATTGCACCGTCAATCGCAGCTTGTATTTCCTCAATAGGAGTTTTACAGCGTTTATGAACAAATGGTGTAACATCAAAGGTCTCGCCGGGGCGATCAAGAATCTGCTGAATAATGGAACGTGAGGATTTACCGAACACATCTGAAAACACATCATCCAGCTTTAAATTGGAAACGGTAAGACAATTAAGAGCACGGTTTTTCATACTCGTAATTTGATTTGTTAATTTCGTACGAAATCGCAAAAGGTCACGAAGCTGCCGTATATCCGACGGTGGAATAAAACTTGGTTTGATCATATCGCACATAAACAGATCACATATCCATTTTGCGTCTTTACGGTCGGTTTTGTTGCCTTTTTGCGGTTTGGTATATTTGGGGTGAGCGAGAGTGACCCAACAGGTTTTTTCGAGAATATTGAAAACAGGAATCCAATATTTACCCGAAGATTCCATACAGACTTCAGTACAGGAATATTTTGCAAGCCATTCAGCTAATTCGTTCAATCCTTTGGAGAAAGAGGAAAAGCGAGCTTGCTTGTACTCCGTGCGGTTGTCGGAATCGGTTATTCCGATACAGGCATAGATCCAAGTTTTGTGAACATCAAGACCGCAGCAGTTTTTTCTGAAAATTTTAAATGCCACAGACATACCTCCTCAATAAAATTGAGAAAGAACGGCATTGACTGTTTCTCCGGCAAAATCGAGACGATTTGAAAGAGATAAGTTTACGGGCTGTTTATTTGCGCCATTTATTGATGCCTTAACGGAGTAACGAACCATATAAAAATGCGGGGTTGCCGCTATTCAGCCCCGACACTCTCCTCCTCGGTTTCTGTAGTTGACCGTTTTTTCTCAACTACTATTGTATCACTTTATTTTATTGAGCGAAAGCACCTTTTCTTTTTCATTTCCCGATTGGTGCCTTTCGCAGAAAGGCAGTTTATAAATATGATAAAGAATATTTCCGACGGGATAAGCGCATATAACAGATATAACGATATCAAAAATTACAAAAAGTCGGCGGAAGCCGCAGGACGGGAGACGGAAAAGGAAACGGAAAAAAGGGAGGAAAGCCGCCGCTTTGACAGCTTTGACCGTTATCCGTACCGCAAAAACGAAGCCGAAGGCATAGGAGCGGAGGAGAGAGAGGCATGCACGGGCAAAGAGAAAAATATGCTCGGCGCATTTGCGGAGGCGGCGCGGGGCTACGATCTTGCAAGCGGAAAAACCGACGATTTCGGCAGTTATATGATAAGATCGACAAAAAAATCGGTCATATATATCGACCCGAGATTTTACGATTCCATTGCCGACGATCCCGAAAAGATTAAGGAATATTCCGACGCGATCGAAAGCATGAAGCGTATAGACAAGCAAATGGAGCGCAAGGCAAAGGCGCAGGGAAAAACGATCGTGTCAAGGGGCTGGTATATCGACAAGGACGGCGGAATAAGCAGCTGGAGCGTAGTAAAAACCGAAAAAAAGGTCAAGAAGACCCAGCTTGAAAAAATGCGCGACCTGCAAAAGAAAATTTCCGAAAAACGAAACGCCAAAAGAAAGGCGGACATAAAGCTTGCGCAAAAGCGCAGCGAAAGGAAAGAGGAGCTTTTAAGGTTAGAGGGCAGAAAAAAGGCGGCAATGAAAGAAAAATTCAAGCGCAAGGCGAAAAGCTGCACCGTGATAGACCTTAACGACCTTGAAATAATGCGCAGGTCAAGGCAGAAGCTGCCGAATCAAAAGAAAACCGTAACCTCTATCGGGAGCGGATATTCGATCTAAAAAAAGTAAGGAGAAGAAAAATGGCTTTGTCGCAAATAAAGGAATCCGCCTACAGGTCGGGCGGATTTATAGGTAAATATCAAAGGCTTATAAAGGACGAGGCGGTGCCTTATCAGTATAAGGTGCTGAGGGACGAAGCGGAGGGCGCGGAGAAAAGCGGCGTTGTGGAGAATTTCATAAACGCGGGCATGGCGCTCAGAGGCGAAAAGCCCTACGGGGATTTTTACGGAATGGTTTTTCAGGACAGCGACGCGGCTAAGTGGCTCGAAGCGGCGGCTTACTCCCTTGCCAATTTCCCCGACGGAGAGCTGGAGGAAAAGGCGGACAGGTTAATAGACGTTATAGCGGCGGCGCAGGACGAGGACGGGTATTTAAACACCCGCTTCACCGTATCCGACAGAGAAAAGCGCTGGACCAACCTTTTGGAGGCTCATGAGCTGTACTGCGCGGGTCATATGATGGAGGCGGCATGCGCTTATTACGAGGTCACGGGAAAGGACGTTCTGCTTAAGGTCATGCTGAAAAACGCCGATTGTATCTACCGAAGATTTATTACCGAAAAACACGGCGGCTGCCCCGGTCACCCCGAGATCGAGCTTGCGCTTATGAAAATGTACCGCCTGACGGGAGAAGAAAAGTGTCTGGAGCTGGCGAAGCGCTTTATTGACGAAAGAGGAAAAGACCCCGATTTTTATAACAGGGAAGCGGAAAAGCGGGATTGGACGGTGTGGAACGCCAACCCCTCGGATACCGCCTATATGCAGAGCCATATGCCCGTGAGGGAGCAGGACGCTGCGGCGGGTCACGCCGTGCGCGCGGTCTATCTGTACACGGGAATGGCGGAGCTGGCGGCGGAAACGGGAGATAAAGAATTGCTCGCCGCCTGCAAGCGGCTTTGGGACAGTATCACAAAAAGACAGATGTATTTAACGGGCGGCATAGGCTCGACGGTTATCGGAGAGGCGTTCAGCGCAGACTACGACCTCCCCTCGGATACCGCCTACGCCGAGACCTGCGCCGCCGTTGGGCTTATCTTTTTCGGCGCGGCAATGCTGAAAAGCGACATTGACGGAAAATACGGCGATATCTGCGAAAGAGCCTTTTACAACGGCGTTTTGGCGGGAATGGCGCTGGACGGGAAAAGCTTCTTTTACGTCAACCCTCTTGAGTCTGTCCCCGGGATATCCGGAAAAGCTCCAAACTACCGTCACGATTTGACGCAGCGCCCCAAATGGTACGCCTGCGCCTGCTGCCCTCCCAACGCGGCAAGGCTGATAGCCTCCTTCGGTAAATACGCCTACGGCGAGGATTTCAATACCGTATACTGTCATATGTTCGCGGACGGGGAGGTAAGCTTCGATAACGGAGTGGAGCTGCACTGTGAAACAAGCTATCCTTACGGCTTTACGGTGCGCTATAAGGTGAAGAGGACGCAGGGGCAGATGCTGGCGGTAAGAGTACCGAGCTGGAGCAAAAAAAACGACCTTTCCGTAAACGGCAGAAGCGTTGAGCTGCACGTTGAAAAGGGCTATGCCTATATAAAGCCGAGAGAGGGAGACGAGATAAAGCTGACCCTTGACGGAACGCCGCGGTTCGTGTACCCCTCCGCCAAAATACACAATCTTTCGGGACGTACCGCGGTCATGAGAGGTCCCTTGGTATACTGCTTCGAGGGCAAGGACAACGGCGGGGACGTTATCTCCCTTTCCTTAAGGACTGACGAGCCGCTGACCGTATCGGAGTTCGACCCCGAGCTTCTCGGCGGCACAGCGGTCATTACCGCCTCCGCGCTGCGTCAGAGCGCTTCCGACGAGCTGTACAGCGATGAGGAGCCAAATACGAGCGAGTGCAGCGCCGCGGCGGTGCCTTATTATACATGGGGAAACAGAGGGGAGAATCAGATGAGAGTTTGGATGGATAGGGGATAAAAGATTGATAATAGCTATAAGCATATTTCCTCTTGTTAGGACGTATAAGGAGCGGATATGAACTTAACTCATCTTCGTTATATAGTCGAGGTAGCCCGCACGGGGTCTATCACCAAGGCGGCGCAGAATTTGTATATGGGACAGCCGAATTTGAGCAAGGCAATCAGAGACCTGGAAAAAAGCGTGGGAACGGCTGTTTTTATGCGTACGCCAAGGGGGGTCGTTCCGACAAAAAAAGGCGGGGAGATAATAGAATACGCCAAAAATCTGGTCAGACAGGCGGACGAATTTGACGAAAGATTTTTGGGGGGCAGAACAGAGATAAAAAGCTTTACGGTAGCCGCTAACGGCATCGATTACTGTCATAAGGCTTTTGAGCACTTTGCGGCGGAATATGAACAAGAGAAGGAGTTTTCCGTTTCGTACCGTCTTTGCGGCAGTGAAGGCGTTTTTGCGGCGGTGGAAAGCGGCGATGCAGATATCGGGGTCATACGCGTTTTGGAGAGCGAGGGAGAGAACGCGGCGGACGAATACAAGGGCTTCAAGCTCCAGCTTATCGGAAGAGGCGATGAAATGCTGCTTTTTAACGAGGGGGACAGCGCCTTAAAGGCGGAGCAGCTTGACGCCGACGCTCTTGACGGGTACACGGAGGTATCTCTTTACGGCGCGTCGGGCAGCGGAAAGTTCATAGAAGCGTACGACCTGAACAGTGGGTGCAGGATCGTTGCGGCGCTGAATAAGGGCTTTATGAGAATATCGTCCTTGGACTCGGATATCCCCGCGGGCTTTACGGCGGTAAGGAGCTCGGAGAACAGGATATACTGCGATTATATGGTGTTCGGTGAGGAAACCAGGCTGACGGGGGTCGAAAGAGAATTTTTCAGATGCTTAAGAGGGGAAATATGAATTATCGGGTATCTGTTGCTCCCGCCAGCTCTCTTATCACCTCTCCCCCCATCATAAGCCCCGCAGCGCTCGGGACAAAGCTCACGCTGGCGGGAGGGGTGCGCGAAACGACGGGAGGTTCGTCCGAAAACACTACCTTAAGCCTTTCTATGCCCAGCTTTCGCAGATCGTGCCTCATAACTCTTGCCAAAGGGCAGACCGAGGTATCGTAAATATCGGCTATCCTCAGCCGTTCGGGGTGAAGCTTGTTCCCTGTTCCCATAGACGATATAATAGGAACGTTTAGCTCGCGGCATCTTGCTATAATCGCTTTTTTTGCTCTCACATCGTCTATGGCGTCTATCACGTAATTGCAGGTCTCCAACGGGATATCCGAAAGATTCTCGGGTGTGACGGTCATTTTAAAAGCCGTTATGTCACAGTCGGGGTTTATATCGAGACAGCGTTCCCGCGCGGCATCCGTTTTGTCTTTTCCCACGGTGCTCCTAAGAGCGTAAAGCTGTCTGTTTATGTTGGATTCCGAGACCGCGTCGCCGTCGATAAGAAAAGCGGAGCCGATCCCCGCTCTTACAACGCTTTCCGCCGCGTAGGAGCCTACGCCTCCCAGCCCGAATACGGCGACGCGGCTGTTTTTCAGCCTTTCCGTCCCCGCTTCGCCCAAGAGAGCTTTTGTTCTTGAATAAAAATCCTCCATTACATTTCCCTCACATCAAAAACGGGATAACCGTCAACGTAGTCCTTTATCGTCTCGGGATCGGCTTTTGCTTCGTCAAATATCTTGTCAGATATCTTTTTCGCAAAGGCGGAAATTTCGGAGACGGAAAGCCCCGAGACCGTTTCGCAGACAGGCGACAGAGTAAGCAGAAGCAGACCGCCCTTTTTCATTACTCTGAACGGCCATACGCGGCAGTCGAAAGGCTTGCTTTCCCCTAAGCCGCAGCCCTTTTCGGTAAGCATGGGGCATTTTGCGAGCCCGTCCTCTCCGAAGCTCGGCTCGAAAACGCCGCATGCGCCGATTTTATTTATTTTTACATCGGGGCGGGACCTTTCCAGCTCCGCCGCCAGCTCGGGCTTTATGAGAGGCATCTCCCAGCAGTCCTCCCTGTCGAAAACGCAGCACACCTTGCACTTGGCGCAGCTTTCGCGGGATAAAATTTCGGTAAGCATTTTATATAACGTCCTTTCCTTGAAGATATTTATATTTTATCACCTTTGCGCGTAAATTTAAACCCGAATGCAAAAAAAATAAATTTATTTTTAAAACCTCTTGACAAAAGCGGTAAAATAGGATATAATAATTCAGCGATGAATAAACATAAGCAGAGCTGCTCTCACCCTCAGCGTTGCGAAAGGGTCGTTTACTTCGGAAATTCATATGTTTTACTATGTAATTTCACGGCGTGAGGGCGGTATGCCTTTACGTCTTTTTTGTCCTTTAAGCGGAGCTGTCCGCATACATATAGAAAACTTGAAAGGAAGTGTTATCCATAGGCGCAAAACAACCCCTCATCAACGAGGAGATCCACGAGAAGCAGGTCCGCGTTATCGGACCCGACAACGAGCAGATGGGAATAATGTCCTCGGAGGACGCACTGGAAAAGGCAATTGAGGCAGATTTGGACCTTGTGCTTATCGCACCGCAGGGAAATCCCCCCGTGTGCCGTATAATGGACTACGGCAAGTACCGCTTTGAACAGGCGAAAAAGGAAAAGGAAGCAAGAAAAAATCAGAAGCAGTCGGAGCTTAAGGAAGTCAGTATGTTCCTTAACATCGACGTAAACGACTTTAACCGCAAGGTGTCCCAGGCTGTGAAGTTTTTACAGAACGGCGACAAGGTAAAGGTCAAGGTCCGCTTTAAGAGAGCAAGAGAGCTTTCTCATATGAATCTCGGCGAGGACCTGATGAAGCGGTTTATGGACGCCGCCGCCGAATACGGCTCGGCGGATAAGCCCTCGGTGCTGGAGGGAAAGAACTTCACGGCGGTGCTTATACCCAAGGCGGCTCCCTCCGCGAAGAAGTCTAAGCCCAAGCAGGAGAGCAAGCCCGAGGAAAAAGCGGAGTAAGCTCCCTTGTCCCAAAACAAAAGATCAATCGCCCGATCGGCGTTGATAAGAGCCGTAACCGACTCTGATACGCGGCGTTAAAATGACCTTTAGCGGCGTATCCATAAATCATAAAAAACAAGAATGGAGGCAACATAAATGAAGAACAAGATCAAGACCCACAGCGGCGCCAAAAAGCGTTTCAGATTTACCGCAAACGGCAAGGTTAAGTACCAGACCACCAACCGCCGCCACAGATTAGCTCAAAAGGCTACGAACCGTAAGCGCAACAACCGTTCGAATTCTTACGCTAACGACGCGGATATGAAGGAAATCAAGGCACTTATGCCTTACGCCAAGTAAAGTAAATAAAAGGAGGAAACGACAATGGCTCGTGTAAAAGGCGCACTTGCAACACGCAAGAGAAGAAATAAAACACTTAAATTAGCGAAGGGCTACTGGGGCGGCAAAAGCAGACTTTTTAAGACCGCCAAGGAAGCCGTATGGAAATCGGGTCAGTACGCTTATATAAGCAGACGCTTAAAGAAGAGAGATTTCCGCAGACTGTGGATCACAAGAATCAGCGCCGCCTGCAAGCTTAACAATATGAATTATTCCACATTCATCAACGGCTTGAAGAAAGCGGACGTAGTTCTGAACAGAAAAATGCTTTCCGAAATCGCCATAAACGATCCCGCCGCCTTCAGATCGCTTTGCGACAGAGCAAGGGCCGCTCTTTAATCGACCTTGATATCACGCCTTGCACAGATCGGGGCGTGATATTCGCATTTTTACGATAAAAAATCATATTGCGAAAATGACGGATATATGGTTATTCAGCTCCGTTTATTTTTTCTTTTTTTGGTCCCGAGCTCTTCGTCGGTCAGAAAGCTTCCGCCCTCGGCGTACATTATGGCTTGATGACGGCGGTAGTAAAGGATATAAAAAACGATCGAAGCCAAAAGGGCGGTAAAAATGTTCTTGACCAGCAGCACAGCCGCATAGCCCGCCGTATCGGGGTAAAGCTCGGAATAGACGCTCCAGCTTCGGGCGACGGCGTTAAAGGTAACGGAAGCGTCGTCCGCCTTTGCGGTGTTGGTCATGATCCGCATTATACCGAACATCGAGCAGAAAAAGCAGGAAAGGGCGGTCACAAAGGAACAGGCTACGGCGCCGAATATGTCTATTTTTCTTGCGAGAAAGCTGTAATCCGCAAGAGTTACCAAGGCTATAAGAGCGCCCGCCGCCCAGCTCGCGATCATGGCTCCCACGTTATCGGGATCGGCGCTCGCCATGGTGGAGGAGATCACAGCCATGGCGGCTCCGCCGATAACGGCGCCCGCCAAGCCTCTTATGCTGTATTTGTCAAAGCCCTTGGAGACGGCGTTTTTGGGGACAGACTTTCCGTTCGGCCGGACGGGCTCCGCCTTTTGAGGGAGCGCCGATGACGGCTCCGCGGGAGCGGGGAGAATATCGAGACCGTCCAAAAGCTCGCACAGCTTAAGGACAAAGCCGCTCAGCAAAGCGCCGTTTTCCTGATACAGCATAGCGGCGTTGAATCTGATCTGCAAGAATTTCGGCTCGTCCCTTCTGCCGTTTACGCAGTTTTTGGGCATACCGTCCAGCAGACGGTTCACGCCGTCGATAAGCGGCTGCTCCGTATCGGCTCTTGTTCTGCGGAACACGGTCAGCAGGTATTCGCGGCTGTCTCTTAGGTCGGCTATATACACGGGATAATCCTTTACGGCGCCGCAAAGGCAAAGCTGCCCGTCGTCCCAGCTCAAGCCCGTATCGTCGGTCAGCGCTTTTAATTCGGAGAAGTTCATTTTGTTTGATCTTCCTTTAAAACAATGTATTTTTGTTATAGGTATAGAATACCATAACAGCGGAGTAATGTCAATGATGATCGAGTCAAGAAAAAATCAAACTGTTGTGAAAAGCCGAGGACTGCTGGCGGAAAAAAAGCTCAGGGAAAAAGAGGGCTTGATAGCCGCAGAGGGAGCAAAGCTCTGCGCCGAGGCTTTGGACTCGGGTCTGACGGCGGAATACGCCTTGGTCTCGCAGGAAGCTGAAAAAAAATTCCCCGAGCTCGTTGAACGTCTGAGAGAAAGCTGCCCTCTCTATACCGTTACCGACGAAATTTATTTTCACATAAGCGGGCAAAAATCGCCTCAAGGTATTTTTCTTGCGTTAAAACCGCTTGACAAATCGAAAAATCTTGATAGAATATTAGAGAAAGATAAAATTATTATTTTGGATCGTATTCAGGATTCGGGAAATTTAGGGACCATAATAAGAACTGCGGAGGCTTTTGGAATGGAGGGAGCCGTGCTCAGCGGCGGCTGCGCCGATCCGTTTTCCCCGAAAGCTTTGAGAGCCTCCATGGGCAGCAGCTTCAGACTGCCCGTTTTGGTGAGCGCGGATATCGTGACCGACGTCGGCATGCTTAAGGCGAGAGGCTTTAAAATTTACGCGGCAATGCTCGACGAGTCGGCGCAAAAATTAAGAGACGTTGATTTTTCGGGAAGGCGCGCGTTGGTCGTCGGAAACGAGGGTCACGGCGTAAGCGGCGAATTGGCGGCGGTATGCGAAAAGCTGTATATCCCGATTAAGGGCGCCGAGTCGCTCAACGCGGCAGCGGCGGCGGCGGTCATTTGTTATGAAATGGGAAAGGAATAGGAGGAGATCACATTGTCCGATTTAGTCATTTTAGAGTCGCCCTCTAAGGCGAAAACCGTACAAAAATACCTTGGCAGCAAGTACCATGTAGTAGCCTGCGCGGGGCATATCCGCGACCTGCCCAAGTCTAAGCTCGGGGTGGACGTGGATCACGATTTCGAGCCCGTTTACGAAAACAAAAAGGATAAGGCGGCGCTTATCAAGGAGCTGAAAAGCTTCGTAAAAAAGTCCGACACCGTTTATCTTGCCACCGACCCCGATCGAGAGGGCGAAGCGATCTCGTGGCATTTGGCGGCGGTTTTGGGCTTGGACGGCAGCAAGCCCATAAGAGTGACCTTTTCCGAAATAACCAAAAGCGGAGTAAAGGTGGGTATGGAGCACCCGCGGAGCTTGGACGGCGATCTGATAAACGCGCAGCAGGCGAGGCGCATTTTGGACCGTATAGTGGGCTATAAGCTGAGCCCGTTTTTATGGAAAAAGGTAAGGAGAGGGCTTTCGGCGGGACGCGTCCAGTCGGTGGCGGTAAAGCTGATAGTAGACCGCGAGAACGAAATAAAGGCGTTCAATCCCAAGGAGTATTGGAGCATTGACGGCAAGGCTATGACAGCCTCCAACAAAAAGCCTTTTCCGATAAAGCTTTCCGAGACGGACGGAGAGAAGGCGGAAATAAGCTGCAAGGAGGAAGCCGACAAAATACTTGCTTATCTTAAGGATAAGGAATTTGTCGTGGACAATATCAAAAAGTCCACCCGAAAGAAGCAGCCCGCCCCGCCCTTTACCACCTCGACGCTTCAACAGGAGGCGAACCACCGTTTAAGCTTCAATTCCAGACGCACCATGAAAGCGGCGCAGGAGCTGTACGAGGGCATAGAGATAGAGGGGCAGGGCGCGGTAGGTCTTATCACATATATGAGAACCGACAGCCTGCGCATTTCCGATGAAGCCAAGGCGGCTGCCGCCGTGCTTATAAAGGACGCGTTTGGAGAGGAGTATCTTCCCGAAAAGCCGAGAGTGTACAAGTCGAAAAGCAACGCCCAGGACGCTCACGAGGCTATCAGACCCTCGACGATAGACCTTACCCCCCAAAAGGTGAGATCCAGCCTTTCCTCCGATCAATACAAGCTTTATAAGCTCATATGGGAAAGATTTGTGGCAAGTCAGATGGCGAACGCCCAGCTCAACACCGTGGCTGTAACGATAAAGGCGGGAAGCTGCACCTTTAAATCCAACGGCTACACGGTAAAGTTCGACGGCTTTACAAGGCTGTACACTGAATCGTCGGAGGGAGACGAGGAAAACGGCGGCGCGCTTCCCAAGCTCACCGAGGGAGAAACGCTCAGCGTAAATGAGCTGGGGGGAAATCAGCATTTCACGCAGCCGCCCCCCAGATACAACGAGGCAAGCCTTATAAAGGCGCTGGAGGAAAACGGTATCGGCAGACCCTCCACCTACGCCCCCACCATTTCCACCATACTTGACAGGCACTATGTCGAGTTCGAGCAGAAGCAGCTCAAGCCCACCCCTCTCGGCGACACCATAACCGTTCTTTTGGAGGAGCATTTTAAGCATATAGTGGACGTTACGTTCACCGCGAAAATGGAAAGCGATCTGGATAAGATCGAGGAGGGAAAAGAGGAATGGGTGGACGTTCTGAGGGACTTTTACGCGGATTTCTCCAAGACTCTTACACAGGCGGAAAAGGACTTGGACGGAAAGCGGGTCAAGGTCCCCGACGAGCCTACGGATATGGTCTGCGAGCTGTGTGGAAAGCCTATGGTGATCAAGATCGGACCCTACGGAAAGTTTTTGGGCTGCTCGGGCTTCCCCGAATGTAAAAACACCAAGCGTATCGTTAACGAAACGGGCGGCTTGTGCCCCAAGTGCGGCGGCAAAATGCTCGCGAAAAAATCCAAAAAAGGAAAGCCCTTTTTTGGCTGTGAAAATTACAAGGATTGCAACTATATGACATGGGATACGCCTATCCCCGATACCTGCCCCAAGTGCGGAAAGACCTTGTTTAAAAAGGCGGGAAAGAAAGGTAAGATATACTGTGCCAACGAGGGCTGCGATTTTGAAAAGGAGCCGGAATAACATAAATAAGATGATCGATGTAACGGTAATAGGCGGCGGACTTGCGGGCTGCGAGGCGGCATGGGCTTTGGCGGAGCGCGGATTTCAAGTGAGAATGTACGAGATGAAGCCGAAGAAGTTTTCTCCCGCGCATCACTACGAGGGCTTGGCGGAGCTGGTATGCTCAAATTCGCTCAAGGCGGCGAGGATAAACAGCGCCTGCGGTATGCTTAAGGCGGAAATGCGAATATTGGGCTCGCTTATACTTGAGGCGGCGGACCGCTCGGCGGTGCCTGCGGGAGGCGCGCTGGCGGTCAATCGGAAGCTTTTTTCCGATTACGTCACCGAGAAGATAAAAAATCACAAAAATATCACCCTTATAAGCGGCGAGGTCACCGACTTTCCCGAAAGAAACACCGTTATAGCAACTGGACCGCTCACCTCGGACGCTTTCGCGACGGCTATACAGAAGCGCTGCGGCAGTCCGCTGAGCTTTTACGACGCCGCGGCTCCCATAGTGTCGGCGGAGAGCATAGATATGAGCAAGGCTTTTTTTGCCACGCGCTATGACAAGGGCGATGCCGATTATATAAACTGCCCCATGAACAGGGAGCAGTACGAGGCTTTTTATAAGGAGCTGGTGGAAGCCGAAACGGTACCGCTGAAGGAGTTTGAAAAGCTCAGCGTTTACGAGGGCTGCATGCCCGTGGAGGTGCTTGCCAAGCGCGGGGCGAAGAGCCTGTGCTACGGCTGTATGAAGCCCGTGGGGCTTGTCGATCCCAACACGGGGCGCCGTCCATGGGCGGCGGTGCAGCTCAGAAAGGAAAACATCGAGGGCAGCGCCTATAACCTTGTGGGTTTTCAGACAAACCTTAAATTCCCCGAGCAGAAAAGAGTTTTCCGTCTAATACCGAGTCTTGAGAACGCGGAGTTTTTGAGATACGGAGTAATGCACCGCAACACCTTTTTGAACAGCCCGCGAATCTTAAACAACCGTTTTATGCTCAAGGAAAGCGACGGAGTCTACTTCGCGGGTCAGATAACGGGCGTGGAGGGATATATAGAAAGCGCCATGAGCGGGATAATCGCGGGGCAGAGCTTGGCGAGACGCTTAAACAGGCAGGACAGGCTCGAGCTGCCCAAGACCACCATGTGCGGCGCGCTTTGCAGCTACGTTGCCGCGGAAAACGCCGACTTTCAGCCCATGGGCGCGAATATGGGAATACTGCCCGCTCCCGAGGAGCATATTAAGGATAAGCAGGAAAGGTATCTGAGGATCGCGGAAAGAGGCATCGGCGATATGAAAGCCATCGCGGAAGCTGTCACAAATTGAAATTTACGGAAAGGACGTTATCCATTATGTCAAATATAAAAATAGCCATAGACGCATTCGGCGGAGACAACGCGCCCGACGAGGTCATCAAGGGAGCGGAGCAGGCTGTGAAGTCCTACGGCGTTGAAATGATACTCTGCGGCGATGAAAAGCAGGTAAGAGAAAGAATGAAGGCTCTCGGCGTTTCCGAAAACGGACTTTCGGTAAGAAACGCCGACGGAATTATAAAAATAGAGGACAACCCCACCGATATAAGAAAGGCAAAGTTGGGCTCATCAATGGGAGTAGCCCTTCAGCTCGTGAAAAACGGCGAGGCGGACGCATTCATCAGCGCGGGAAGCACGGCTGCGCTGGTGGTGGGCGGTACAACGATCATTGGCAGGATAAAGGGCGTAAAGCGCCCCTCTCTGGCTCCGATAATCCCCTCTCTGAATCAAAGCTACATACTTCTCGACGGCGGGGCGAACGTCGAATGCCGCCCCGAAATGCTTCGGCAGTTCGCCGTAATGGGCAGCGTATATATGGATAAAATAATGAACGTACAGAGCCCAAGAGTAGGTCTTTTGAACGTGGGCGCGGAGGACGAAAAGGGGAGGGAGCTTGAGCTGGAAGCGCACAGGCTTTTAAAGGACGCGCCTCTTAATTTTATCGGAAACATCGAGGGCAGAGAAGCGGCGCTGGGCGGCTGCGACGTGCTGGTGACCGACGGCTTTACGGGCAACGTTTACCTTAAGACCGTAGAGGGTATGGGAAAATTTATGAAGGTCTCCCTCAAGAAGCTTTTCTTTAAGAATATCGGTACCAAGATAGGTGCGGTGTTCACCATGAAAGGCATCAAGGAGCTTTCCTCGAAAATGGACTACCGCGAAACGGGAGGCTCTCCGCTTTTGGGCACCTCAAAGCCCGTTATAAAGGCGCACGGCAGCAGCGACGCAAGGGCGTTCAAAAACGCGGCAAGACAGGCAAAGGAATTTATCGAGAACAACGTTATAGAGGAGATCACCTCCGCCCTGTCCGACGCCGCGGAGGAATAATTACTCTAAAACAAATCTTGAAAGGACATGGAATGACCGCTTTAGAAGAACGCATAGGCTATGAATTTAAGGATCCTGCGCTTTTAAAGGAAGCGCTCACACATTCCTCCTATGTAAACGGAAAAAACCACCACAGCAACGAGCGTCTCGAGTTTTTGGGCGACAGCGTTTTGTCCGTTGTGGTATCGAAATATTTGTTTGAAAATTTGGCGGACAAGCCCGAGGGACAGCTTACCCGTCTGAGGGCGAGCATTGTTTGCGAGCACGCCTTGTTCCCCTTTGCGGAAAAAATAAAGCTGGGGGAAGAAATATTTTTGGGCAAGGGGGAGGAAAACACGGGAGGCAGGCACCGCCGCTCCATTCTTGCCGACGCTTTTGAGGCTCTGATAGCGGCGATATATCTGGACGGAGGGCTCGAAGCGGCAAGAAGCTTTATACTGCCGTTTATACCTCCTCTTGAATCCCTGCGCAGCGGAAGGCTGCTTATCGGGGACTATAAGACGATATTACAGGAGATCATACAGCAAAATCCCGAGGAAAAGGTGGTGTACGAGCTGGCGGACGAAAGCGGCGCGGCGCACAACAGGATATTTACATCAAATGTACTTTTAAATGGACAGATAATCGGCACGGGAGTAGGTCCCAGCAAAAAGGAAGCCGAGCAGAACGCCGCCAAGGAAGCCGTTAAGCTTATGGGCTATGAAACAAACTAATCTATCTGTCTTTATCCCGCACAAGGGCTGCCCCAACACCTGCTCCTTCTGCAACCAGCGCTTCATAAGCGGCAGCGAAAGGGCGCCCTCGCCCGAGGAGGTCAGGGCGATATTGGCGGCGCAGGTCGGGTTTTTGGAAAAGAACGATATGAGCGCTGAGATCGCCTTTTTCGGCGGGAGCTTTACCGCCGTTGACGCGGACTACCGCCGCGAGCTGCTTTACGCGGCTTCGGAGTATGTTAAGGAGTTTCCGCGGCAGTATGTCGGGATACGCTGCTCCACCCGCCCCGACTGTATAGACGAGGCGATATTGGAGGAGCTTTGCCTGTACGGGGTAACGGCGGTGGAGCTGGGCGCGCAGAGCATGAACGACGAGGTGCTCAGGGTCAATTTAAGAGGGCACACGGCGGAGGACGTAAGAAGAGCGAGCAGGCTGATAAAAAGCTATGGCATAGAGTTAGGCTTGCAGATGATGACGGGGCTTTATAAGGACGAGCCGCGATACTGTATCGGGACCGCGGAGGAATTTGCGGAGCTCAAGGCGGACACGGTACGGATATATCCCACCGTTATTCTAAAGGGCACGATGCTGGACGAGCTGAGGGAAAAGGGGCTGTATCAAAGCTTTTCCTTTGAGGACACGATAGAGCTTTGCGCTGATCTGCTGCTGTTTTTTGAAGAAAAAAAGATACCCGTTATACGCTTGGGTCTTCACGCCGAGGAAGGCGTGGAAAGCCGAATGACGGGCGGAGTTTATCATCAGGCCTTGGGAGAGATAGTAAAAAGCCGCATTATGCTCAGAAGAATGAGGGAGCAAATGCGCTGCCTCGGCGGAAGCGAATTTATCGTATATACCGACCGCAGGAATATAAGCCTTGTAACGGGTCACAAGGGACAAAACAGAGATATCCTTTTAAAAGAGGGGATAACCTTTAAGATAAAGGAGAAAGACGGAGCTTATTTGGAAACGATTAAAAAAAGAGGTACTTAATGTTTTTTAAAACAATGGAGATACAGGGCTTTAAATCCTTTGCGGATAAAACGGTCCTTAATTTCGATAAAAAAATGACCGCCATAGTCGGCAGCAACGGAAACGGAAAAAGCAACATAAGCGACGCCTTGCGCTGGGTAATGGGAGAGCAGGGCGCAAAGACCCTCCGCGGAGACAAAATGGAGGACGTTATTTTTCACGGCACCGTTTCGAGAAAGCCAATGGGCTATGCCAAGGTCTCTTTGATCATAGACAACGCAGACCGCACCTTGAACGTGGACAGCGACGAGGTCACGGTGACGAGAAAGCTTTATCGCACGGGAGACAGCGAGTATTTGATAAACGAGCGGAAATGCCGTCTTAAGGACGTGCACGAGCTGCTTATGGGCACGGGTCTGGGGCGCGACGGCTATTCCGTTATCGGACAGGGGCGCGTAAGCGAGATCATAAACAGCAAGGTAAATCAGCGCAGAGAGCTTTTTGAGGAAGCGGCGGGCGTTTCCCGCTTCCTTCATAGAAAGCAGGAGGCTGAAAGAGATTTGGACAGAGCCAACGACAATATTATGAGGCTCAAGGATATCGAGTCGGAGCTGGCGAGACGCGTTCCCGTGCTTGAAAAGCAGTCGGAGAAGGCGCGGCAGGCGCTTGTTTTAATGGAAAAGGAAAAAGCCTTAGACATAGGGATAAGCGTATGGGACCTGAAAAGAATAAGCGGGGAGCTTATCGAGACCGATAACAGCATATTGGCTAATCAAGGGCAATGCGAGCATTTTGAAAGGGAGATATCCCGACTCGAGCAGGAAAACGAAGAGATTGGCGAAAAAAGAATGCTCCTGACCGCCAAGCAGGACGAGCTGCGCCGCCAAAGCGAGCAGGCGAGAGACAGCCTGGCAGCCGCCGACAGAGAAAAGGCGGTGCTGGAAAACGAGATAATGCACTGCTATGAAAAAATAGAGCAGCTAAAGGCGCAGATAAGGGACGGCGAAAAGGGCGCCGACGCATTGAACGGACAGATAAGCGAGCTGGCGCTTCAAGCGGAGGAAAAGCGGAAGCTGCTTTCCGAAAACGAGGAAAGGGTCAAGACCTTGGGGGCGAGCCTGTCCGAGATGACCGAGGAGGGCGACAGGTCGGACAGCGAGTATAAGGCGCTGGAGAGCCGCCAAGCGGGGCTTTTGTCCAAAAGGACCGAGCTTGAGCTTACAATGGAATCCGCAAAGCAGAACATCGCCGAAATTGAAAACCGCCTCAGCGATTCAAGCAGGGGCTTTGAGGCAAACGAGGAAAAAATAAAGGAGCAAAGACAAAAAAGGCGCGTTTTGCAGCAAAGAGCGGAGGAGAACAACGAAAAAAAATCCGAGGCGGAAAACAAGCTCAACGGTTATTCCAAGCTTTTTGAAACAAAAAGCGCAAAGCTCAAAGAGGAGCAGGAGCAGTTCGATCAGCTTCGCCGCGAGTATGAGCAAAGCAAAACCAGGTTAGACGCTCTTATCGACGTTGAAAAAAATATGGCGGGCTACGCCGCCAGCGTAAAGGCGGCGGTCACCGCTTCAAGGCAGGGTCGGATAAGCGGCGTTGAGGGCACGGTGGCCGACGTTATACGCGTTGACAAAAAATACGCCGTGGCGGTAGAGACCGCCTTGGGGGCGGCGCTGCAAAACATTATCGTCAATAACGAGGAGACCGCCAAGCGCTGTATTCGCTATCTTAAGGAGAACAAGGGCGGACGGGCTACCTTTTTGCCGCTGACCTCCGTGAACGGGAGCATGCTTTCGGTGAACGGGCTGGATAACGAGTACGGCTACGAGGGCATAGCCAGCGAGCTTGTGGAATGCGATGAAAAATATAAGAGCATTATCCGTTTCGTATTGGGCAGATGCGCAATTATAGAGGATATAGACACCGCCACGGTCATTGCAAAAAAATACGGCTACAAATTCAAGGCTGTCACGCTGGACGGGCAGGTCATCAACGCGGGCGGCTCCTTTACGGGCGGCTCCGTTCGCGAATCGGCGGGGATCATCACCCGAAACCGCGAGATAGAAAGCCTTAAGGAAAGAACCGGCAAGCTGTCGGGAAAAATGAAGGATTCCGAGGGCAGTTTGGCGAGGCTTCGCGAGGAAGTCAACAAGATGTCCATTGAAATGGAGGGCTTTAAGGAGCAGCTTGCGGCGTGCGCCGCAGAGGAAGCGGGTATTACGGCGGAGCTTGGCGGCGTAAAGGAGCTTATTTCGCAGCTCGAGCAGCAGCAGGAGAACGCCGAGGAGCTGAACGCCCGCGCCAAGGGCGACATCAAAAAATACAGAGATACCATAGAGGATTGCTCCAAACGGCTAAACGAGTGCGAAAGCAGTATCGGGGCTATCTCAAAGGAAATAGAAAAGGCGGACGAGGGGATAAAGGCGCGGCTTGAGGAAAGAAATAAGCTCAGCGAACGGATCACCGCCTTAGGCATGGAAAATCTGTCCGTTAAAAAGGACATAGAAAGAATAGAGGAGCAAAAGGGAGCCGCCGAGGAAAGCTTAAAGCAGCTTCAACAGGGGGGGACCGATCTGCTCCGCAGTATTGACGCTCAGGAAAGTAAAATAGAGCAGTTAAGAGACGAGATAGAGGAAAAGGAGAAAAAAGCCGAGGACTTAAAATCCGACATGGACGGAGGAAAGGACAGGGCGGCGGAGCTTATCGCGGAAATGAACGGCTTGGAAAGGCGCGTTACCGAGATAAACAGGGAAATAAGAGAAAAGATAGAGGATAAGGAAAAATTTTCCAACGCTCTGGCGGTCGCCGAAGAAAGAAAGGGCGCCGCCGAAAAGGAAAGGGACAGAATAAAGTCCTCTCTTTGGGAGCGGTACGAGCTGGCGGCAAGCGAGGCGGAGCGGCAGGCGGCTATCCCCGAGGATATAAAGACGGCAAGGGGAGAGCTGGCGGAGCTGAGACGGCAGATAGCCGCCTTGGGAAACGTAAACTTTGCTTCCATAGAGGAATACGAGGAGGTCTCGGTACGCTACGGGGAGCTAAAGGGACAGCTTGACGATGTGGAAAAGTCAAGAAGAGAGCTGGAAAGACTGATAGAAAGCCTTACCGCGGATATTAAGGCAAGATTTTTGGAGGGCTTCAACAGCATAAACGAGCACTTCAAGCGTATTTTCACCGAGGTATTCGGCGGAGGCAGCGCGCATTTGGAGCTGACCGATCCCGAGGACGTTTTAAACAGCGGCATAGAAATTTTCGCGGCGCCTCCGGGCAAGCTGATAAAAAATCTTATTTCGCTGTCGGGCGGCGAGCAGACCATGGTGGCTATCACAATTTACTTCGCCATACTGCTGCACCGACCCACGCCGTTTTGTATGCTGGACGAGGTAGACGCGGCGCTGGACGAGATAAACGTTGTGAAGTACATAACCTATCTTAAAAGGTTTTCGGGAAGCACTCAGCTTATGGTCATCACTCACAGGAGGGGGACCATTGAGGGCTGCGACGTGCTTTACGGCGTGTTTATGCAGGAAAAGGGAGTGTCAAGGCTGATGAGACAGGAGATCATTGACGATCTCGATCTGGAATTGGAATAAAAAGGAAAAATAAAAAAGTGAAAAAACGATATCTTGAAGCGGCAAGACTTACAAAAACAGTGGGGCTTAAGGGCGAGATGCGGGCGCAGGTGCTTTGCGACGACTGCGGCGTACTTAAAGATTTCGATCTGTACCTGGGGAGGGAGCATAAGCCCGTGCGGGTCTCCTCCGCCTATCCCACAGCAAACGATATGTGCAAGCTCAAAATAGAGGGAATAGATACGGTGGAAAAGGCGCAGCCCCTTATCGGCAGCCTTTTGTACTTGGACCGAGAGGACGCCGAGCTGCCCGAGGACACATGGTTTATCGCGGATATTTTGGGACTGCCCGTTTACGATGCGGATACAGGCGAGCTTTACGGCGAGGTAAAGGAAATAATGCAGAACGGACCCACAGATGTGTACCTTTTAAAGGACAGAAGCGGCAGAGAGCTGATGTTCCCCGCTATTCCCGAGGTGCTTCTGAATGTGGACGAAGAAAACGGGAAAATATTGATAAGACCGCTGAAGGGACTGTTCGACGATACGGAAGCGTCGGTCGGAGACGGCGCCGAGCATCAGGAGGTGTAAACAAGTGAGGATAGATATAGCTACCCTTTTTCCCGCAATGTGCGAGGCGGTCCTGTCCGAAAGCATAGTCGGGCGCGGACGGCGGGGCGGCTTTATTACGATAGAATGTCACAATATAAGGGATTACACCTTGGACAAGCATCGCAGGGTAGACGACAAGGCATACGGCGGCGGTACGGGAATGGTAATGCAGGCGCAGCCTGTTTACGACTGTATTCGGGCAATAATGAAAAAGGCGGAAACGGACGCTCCGCGCATAATTTATCTTTCTCCCCAAGGGAAAAGATTGGATCAGCAGCTTGTAAAGGAGCTTGCGGCGGAGGAGCATCTGATACTGCTTTGCGGGCACTATGAGGGCGTGGATCAACGGGCGCTCGATGAGCTGGAGGTTGAGGAGATATCGGCGGGCGATTATGTGGTGACGGGGGGAGAGCTGCCCGCGCTTATAATAGCGGACGCGGTGGCAAGATTGCAGGAGGGCGTTTTGCCCAACGAGGACGCGTATTCGATAGAAAGCCACTATAACGGAGTGTTGGAGTACCCCCAGTATACAAGACCGGAGGAATGGCACGGCAGGAGGGTGCCCGAGGTGCTGTTGTCGGGACACCATGGGAACGTGGAAAAATGGCAGAGGGAAAAAGCGCTGGAGGTCACCGAGACCAAGAGACCCGATTTGCTGAAAAAAACTTAAATCGTTGTTGGCATAAAAAGGCAAAAAAATCGGTTTTACCCCTTGCAATTGTCTTTGATTTATGATAAAATATTTAGGTAAACAAGGATAAGGAGCTAAAGCCATGACATACAAAGAAGAATTTATAAAATTTATGAGCGACAGCGGCGTTCTGACCTTTGGCGATTTTACGCTGAAGAGCGGCAGAAAGGCTCCCTATTTTATAAACGCGGGCAAGTATATGACCGGAGGACAGATAGCCAAGCTCGGCGGTTTTTACGCCGACTGTATCAACGAGCACGGCTTTGAGGCGGATATCCTTTTCGGTCCCGCCTATAAGGGTATTCCTTTGGCGGTAAGCGCGGTCGCGGCTCTTTACTCTAAGTACGGCAGGGATCTGTTTTACTGCTTTGACCGCAAGGAGGCAAAGGATCACGGCGAGGGCGGAATGTTTGTGGGCAGACAGCCTAAGGACGGCGACCGCGTTATCATAATCGAGGACGTAATGACCAGCGGCAAGGCTCTGCGTGAGGTGCTCCCCAAATTGCAGGAAACGGCGAACGTCAAAATCGAGACGATGATCATTACCGTTGACCGTATGGAAAGAGGCTTAACAAGCGAGCTTTCGGCGGTTCGGGAGGTTTATCGCGACTTCGGCGTCCAAGTTTATTCGATAGTTACCATAAAGGATATCATTGCTGCGATAGAAAACGGCGTTATCGAGGGAAAAGAGTACTTGCAGGCAATGAAGGATTATCGGAAGGAGTACGGAGTAGACTGATCCGATCAACAGCCCACCGCAGTATCGCGGTGAAATCGAGACGTGGCTCAGCTTGGTAGAGCGCTGCATTCGGGTTGCAGAGGTCGCGCGTTCAAATCGCGTCGTCTCGACCATGATACATTGACAAAAAAGATTTTTTGCCCACAAACGGCTTGGTTAAGCCATTTGCGGGCAAAAAATTTGTGAAAAACAGGATTCACGTTCCGTAGATATTTTTGAGGGAAAAGTGGACTTGAACTCCCCCCTTAAAAAATATTTAACAAATTTTTCCAATTGGTTTTATTTATATTGTACAGTACGTCTGTGAGTGGTTTCTCGGTTTTGAGAGATCAAGCGCAGGCGTTTTTCTGTT
>JAMPHV010000031.1 GCA_023663265.1 Bacteroides sp. | reverse complement strand
GGCTTTGTACAGCCGTTTGTGGGCATAATATCTTTTTAGTAACAATTAGATGGTGGAACCGGCGAGAATCGAACTCGCGTCCGAAAGCCAATCCGCTCGCTTTTCTACATACTTAGTTTATCTACTTGACTTCCCTTTACGTGCTCCGACAAACAGGATCACGGATCGGTAGCCCTTTTGTTCATTATCGGCTGCAAGGCTCTCACCGACAACGTTCACTGCTAAATGACGCCCCAACCCGAGCCGCAGTACTCTCGGGCAGGACGGAAGCCGCGGTTAGGCAGCTACAAGTTCAGATCTATTATCTGCGTTTAATTTTAAATTTACCCATTATTAAAGAGTTTAGGAGAACTCTGTATGCTTAGCGAGGTTCACAGCCCCCGTCGAAACCTTTACGGTCCCTTTAATTTTATTATACACCTTTTTTTGATAATGTCAAGCTTTTTTCTTTATTACGCAAATTTTGCGCAAATTTGGTCTAAATTCGGCTTATGGCTTATGATATCAAGACGCGCTATATGTTCTAAAGCAATACCGCACAATTAACATTTATTCTGTTTGGAATTACACCCTAAGCACTATTTCCAAATACTCCATATTCATTTGTCTATCTTTGTATTTGGAAAAAGTATTATATTGCTCCCCCAAGTAACTCTTGAAGATTTTATGCGCAGAACGACAGGCGAAAGACGAGGAAGAAAGCCGCAGGAATATGCGCATATTTCAAGTATTTCACCTGTCGTGCAAGCAGAAAAATCCAAGAGTTAATTGGGGGAGCAATAATATTGTATCTTGTTTATTCCGCTTCCCTTAGCTCGCTGTACTTCTTGCGGGTTGCCATGCCGCCCCTTATGTGCCTTTCCTGCTTGTTTTTCTCCAAAATCTCCTTGACCTGTTTCTGGAGAGCGGGATTTACCTTTTCCAATCTTGCGGTTATATCTTGGTGGACCGTGCTTTTGCTGATTCCGAACACTTTTGCCGCGCTTCTTACCGTGGCTTCGTTATCCACTATGTATTTTCCGAGGCTTACGCATCTTTCCTGTTTTGTTCCGAAGTCTTGAACCGTTGAAGTATTTCCTTTTGGTGACATTTTTTCGCCCCTTTGCATATAATTTCGCGCCGCTAATCCTCGGCGCAATATTATTGTATGCAGACAAATTCCTTATCATTACAGCCTTTGTTTGTCCCGCTCAAAATGTACAAGTCTATTTTTTCGTTTCCTCTCATATCTATGTAAAAATAAAAAAGGACAAGGAGGCTCACGGAAAGTGGAAAGCGTATTAACAAGAGATGAGAAAAATGCGGGCGGCTCAAGGGGGCTGACCTCTGAGGAGGCGGAAAAAAGACTTTCGGAATACGGCTTGAACAGTATTGAGCAAAAAACAAAGGGAAAAGCCTTAAAAATGTTTGCCGGACAGTTCAAGGACGCTATGGTCATGATACTGCTTGCCGCTACCGTCGTTTCCGCCGTAATGGGAGAATATTACGACGCCTTTACAATAATGGTTATAGTGGTTTTAAACGCGGTAATGGGCTTCGTACAGGAATACCGCACCGAAAAAACGCTGGAAACCATAAAGGCGATAGCCGCCCCTACCGCAAGAGTGCTAAGGGACGGAAAAACCTCGGTCATCCCCGCGGAAAAAATAACGGTCGGGGATATTGTTTTTTTGGAGGCAGGCGACAAGGTCCCTGCGGATTGCAGGATACTTGAATGTATGGCGCTGCAGTGCGATGAGTCGGCGCTGACGGGTGAAAGCGTTCCTGCGGACAAAGAGGTGTGCGCGGTAAAACGGGGAGAATTGAATCAGCGCGGAGCCGTCTATATGGGCACGGTGGTCACAAAGGGACATTGCACCGCCGAGGTATTTTCGATCGGCAAGTCCACCCAAATGGGTATGGTCTCGGATATGCTGAGCGAGATCGAAGAGGAAAAAACACCGCTTCAAAAAAAACTCGGAGAACTGGGCAGAATAATCGGCATAGCCTGCGTGGTCATCTGCGTGGTGGTAAGCGCTGTCGGGATATTCAGAGGAAACGATGTGTTCGATATGCTTTTTGTGGGTATAACTCTTGCTGTGGCGGCAATCCC
Source organism: Bacteroides sp. (assembly GCA_023663265.1). GTDB lineage: Bacteria > Bacillota > Clostridia > Oscillospirales > Ruminococcaceae > Ruminiclostridium_E. The sequence continues at coordinate 20,692 of JAMPHV010000031.1, read as the reverse complement.
CGAGGGGCTGCCCGCCACCGTCACTATCGCACTTGCCTTGGCGGTGAGACGAATATATAAGCAAAAAGCGCTTGTAAACAAGCTTCACTCGGTGGAAACTCTCGGCTGCGCAAACGTGATCTGCACCGACAAAACGGGCACCCTTACGCTTAATAAAATGACCGTCTCCGAAATTTTTACTCTTAGCGGCATAAGCGAGGTAAAAGCCTGCGACGCCGCCTCGAAAATGCTCTTCACCTGCGGCGTTCTCTGTAACAATTCCGACGGAGAAAACGGCGATCCCACCGAAATTGCTCTTGTCAAATCGGCAAGAAAAGCGGGGGTAAGGGTCTCGGGATACGTAAGAACAAGCGAGATTCCCTTTGACAGCGGCGCCAGATTTATGGAGGTGACCGTAAGATCGTCGGCGGGAGAAGCCGTAAGCTTTATCAAGGGCGCATCGGACGCACTGATACAAAAATGCGGATATTATTTGGGCGCAAACGGCGTTGAAGCTTTGACCCGGTCGGATTTGCGCAAAATAGCCGACGCAGTGGAAAAAATGGCGTCGAGAGGCTTAAGGACGCTGTCATTTGCCTATAAGACCGCTCAGAAGGACAAGTATATTTTCTTGGGACTGCAAGGCATGGAGGACCCCTTAAGACCTGAAATAAGAAGCGCGGTCAAAAAATGCGAAAAAGCCGGGATACGTATTATAATGCTTACGGGAGATCATATAAACACAGCGGTCGAGATAGCGTCGCAGGCGGGCATAATGAAAAAAGGTCAGAATGCCTATACGGGCGCCGAGCTGGCTCGTATGAGCGATAAGGAGCTGTCGGAAAAAATAAACAACGCTGCGGTATTCGCAAGAGTAAGCCCCGCAGATAAGCTCAGAATAGTCAGAACGCTAAAAAAACAGGGTAACGTCGTGGCAATGACGGGAGACGGGGTTAACGACGCCCCCGCGGTAAAGGAAGCCGCTATAGGCGTTGCTATGGGAAAAACAGGAACGGACGTCACCAAGGAAGCGGCGAAGCTCGTGCTTTTGGACGATAATTTCGCCACTCTTGTAAACGCGGTGGAGCAGGGGCGTACCGTTTACTCCAATATACGCAAATTTATAAGGTATATGCTTGCCTGCAACATAGGAGAGGTGTTTACTATGCTGTTTGCGATGATATTCGGGCTTCCCGTTGTGCTGCTGCCCATTCAGCTCCTGCTTATAAACCTTGTTACCGACGGGCTGCCCGCCATTGCTCTCGGTATGGAGCCCTGTGATAAAAATATAATGGATATGCCGCCGCGAAGCGGAAACGAAAGCATTTTTGCGGGCGGAATGCTGTGGGGGATATTGGCAAGAGGCTTAATGATAGGCGCCGTTTCCGTTTTAAGCTTTGTCACCGCCAACAGCGCTCTCGGTCTTTCGGCGGCAAGAACGGCGTCCCTGGTCACTCTCAGTCTTTCGCAGCTTATCTTCGTATTTGAGTGCAAAACCGAGGGCAAGGGGATATTCAACACCTCCTACCGTTCAAACCCAAAGCTTGTCGCCGCCGTGCTTGCAAGCCTGCTGCTCACCCTTGCGGTCGTTTATATTCCGCAGCTATCCTCAATTTTCGACACTATCTCTTTAAATTCGGAAACGCTTCTGAAAAGTATTTTATATGCCGCGGCAATACCGTTTTTGCGCGGTATATGGCTGTTTTTTGGAAACAGGGACAGGTATGGCGAGCATTTCGCGTAAATTTTTAGTTGAAAATGACGGTTGATTTATTTTTCTGCTGATGATATTATCTTATTATATTCGTATATATGGGATTACGAATAGAAGTTAGTTATCTAAAATAAATGATGCATTAACTGAAAAAAGTATTTAAGAGGAGGTTAAAAATTATGCTTATTGACTATACCGATTTGGCAGTTTGCGTCAAGGCCGATTCCCTCGGCGGGAGGATCGACCCCGACTTGTATTTGGACTGCGGTGACGACTACGATAAAATGAATTTTAAAAGGTTTTGTCTCGCTCTCGGAATTGAGGAGGAATATTTAAGAAACAAAACGGCGGAGGAATACAGAAAAATTTTTATGTCGGAATGCATAGAGCGCTTTCACTGCGCCGCAGACCGTGATCCCTTAAGCTTAGCCGTTATACTTTCCTCGTTGTTCGACTATACCGAGCAGGGCATAAACGGAAGCTATTTTATCGATCACGACAGCGGAGAACGGTGATTCTTCCATGGAACTGCTTTTCCGAAAATGTTTCACATTCCAAGCCTTCCGCATATACTGCAAAAGAGCAGGGAATCCCGTAGGTGAGGGCGGAGGGTAATGGAAACATTCGTGAAGAGCCACAGCCACCCAAGTAATTGGGACTTACCTGCTGTATATAAATGAGGGGCTGCATTGCTTGCAGTCCCTTATATTATACGGTTGAATTTTTTTAAAAAAAATAAAGAAAGCTTATTTTTCACATTCGACGTGTTCACGCAGCCAAAAAAGATGAACATATTTTTAGCCGTTTGTTATAGGAACGGCATTTATGGGCGTTAACGTTCAAAAAAAGCCCGGGAAAAATTATATATGAAATATCCACAAATCCCTTTACCTAAACCGTGCGGTTTTTTTACAACGCCTTACCTATTTTTTAAAAATTTTCCTCCACGTTTTTTTCTGTAAAATTATTTATTATATTTAACCAAAGCAAGAGCATTCTATTTGTATATTTTTACTAAAAATATTATCATTGTATTTTTTTAATAGAGCCATTGCAATTTTTGCTCCGACAATAGATAACCGACAGAATAAGGTTGATTTTTTTTAAAAAACCCTGTATAATAGAGTTGTAAATTTAGGAAAATAAAAAGGAAAGGCGGACAATAAAAATGGAAAGGAAAGCTTACCCGAAAAAGGATTTTTACGATATAAACGACTTGGTGGAAATAATGAAAATACTTCGCGGCGAAAACGGCTGCGCCTGGGACAGGGAGCAGGATCATCAGTCTATACGAATGAACGTCCTTGAGGAAGCCTACGAGGTCATGGAAGCGATCGACGCGGAAAGCTCCGAGCTGCTTAAGGAGGAGCTGGGCGATCTGCTTTTGCAGGTGGTGTTTCACGCGCAGCTCGAAAACGAAAAGGGCGTATTCGATTTTGACGGCGTTTGCGACGGGATTTGCAAAAAGCTTATCTACCGCCACCCTCACGTGTTCGGAAACATTCATGTTGAAAATTCGGCAGAGGTGTTAAAAAACTGGGACTCGCTGAAAAGCAGAGCCAAGGGCGAGGAGACCGCCTCCGAACGGCTCGAGAGCGTACCGAAGCTTCTTCCCGCGCTGATGAGAGGCGACAAGGTGTGCAAGCGCGCGGTCAACGCGGGCTTAAGCGGTATTACCAAGGAATTTGCGGTCGGTCTGCTCAAGAATTGCGTAGAACGTCTTGAAATGTCGAAGGAGGACGAAACGGAGGAAAAAATAGGAGAAATACTGTTTGCCTGCTGCAATTTATCAAATATTTATAAAAAAGATAGCGAAAAAAGCTTGACAATGGCAATAAATCGGTTTATAATGCAATTTAGGGAAATGGAAGGCAAAGCAAAAGCCATTGACCAAATACCGCAGGAAGAGCTGTCAAAGCTCTTTTCGGCGGATTGACAGCATAAAAGAAAGGAAAATAAAAGCAAATGACTAAAGCAGAACTTACAGCGTCTATCGCGGAAAAAACAGGACTTACAAAGAAAGCCTCGGAGGAAGCCTTGACGGCTCTCGTCGAAACGATCAGCGGCGCTCTCGCCAAGGGCGACAAGGTGCAGCTCGTGGGCTTCGGCACCTTTGAAGTAAGAGAGCGCGCCGAAAGAACGGGCATAAATCCTCAGACGCGGGAAAAGATCACCATCGCCGCAACCAAGACCCCCGCTTTTAAGGCAGGCTCCGCGCTTAAGGAAGCGGTTGCAAAGTAAATTTTTTTAAAACTCACAAATATGGGGCTGTAAAAACGTTTGCGGAAGTACGACTTTTTACAGCCGTTATTTTTTAAAAAAGAACAGGAGAACAAAAATGCGTTTGGATAAGTATTTAAAGGTTTCAAGGCTTATTAAGCGGCGCACCGTGGCTAACGAGGCGTGCGACGCAGAAAAGATAATCGTCAACGGAAAACCCGCAAGAGCTTCCTACGAGGTAAAGGTAAACGATATTATCGAAATACAGATGGGAAAAACTCCTCTTAAGGTGAGGGTGCTCAAAATAGTCGATGTGGTCGGCAAGGAGGGCAGCTCCGAGCTGTACGAGGCTTTATGAGCTGAAAAAATCTGTTCTAAATAACCGCCTTTTGCATATGATTATATCGAAAGATTGTCCGCAGGAGGTAATTATTTATGACAGAGCAAAAAAACAGCGTACATAATTTGGTAATGGAAAACCGAAAAAGATTGGTCGTCTCGGGAGTTAAAGAGGTGGAGGGCTTTACCGAAACGGAGGTGAGCCTTTACACCGATATGGGGCAGCTTACCGTTAAGGGAAAGGACCTGCACGTAAGTCAGTTCAGCACCGACACAGGCGAGCTCATTATGGCGGGCGATACGGTAAATTCCCTTGTCTACTCCGACAAGCCGCGCCGCACTCCCAACAACTTTATAACCAAGCTGTTCAGGTGATCCGATATGTTTGAGAATATTGATTCCACCTTTTTTCAGGCGGTCTGCTTCTTCGCGGCGGGGGCAGCCTTCGGCTTGTGCTACGAAGCGCTGCGGCTTTTAAGAATGTTGTTTAAGCATCACGCCGCCGTTGTGTTCGCGGAGGATACGCTGTTTTTTGCCCTTTGCGGATTTGTCAGCTTTATAATCGCGCTTTGGGTGGGTATAGGGTATTTTAGGATATACTATATGGCATTTGAGCTGCTGGGCGCTTCGCTGTACTTTTTGACATTGGGCAGACTGATAAACGCCCTGCTTCGGCGCGCCGTAAGAGGAATAAAAGTACTGTTCGCCTCAGCTTGCAGAAAAGTCAGCCCTAAATTGGCAGCGTTGTTTGTACCAATTGCCGTAAAATTCAAAGAAATGTTTAGTAATATTGCCGAAAATGTAATAAAGCCTATATTTAATCGTAAAAAGCACTTGAAAAACACCGATGAAATGTTGTATAATAGTAAGGTACACACTCCTGTAATATTAAACAAAGGAGGCGAAAGCGGCGGTGTTATCAAAGCGCAAATCAGAAAAAAAACGTAGCTCGTTTTTGATAAACGCGCTGCTGTTTGCGGTGTTCGTTTTTGTTCTTGTGGAGCTGATCTCCATGCAGCTTGAAATTGCGCAAAAAAAATCCGAGCTTAATGAAATAAACAGCAGCCTTGAAACCGTTTTGGTCTCCAATGAGCAGCTTAAGCGTTACTATGCGGAGGAAAACAGAAAAGAATATATCGAACAGATCGCGAGAGATCAGCTTGATTATTCCTACGCCGACGAAACCGTTTATTATTTTGTGCCTAAATAAAAAATTATTATAAGGGGCTGTAAAAACTATCCCAAAACTTCAAAAATTGTCAATTGTCAATTATTATGGTCATTACGAAAACACGACCCGTTTCGACGGATCGTGTTTTTTACAGTCCCTTTTTAGGAAAGTTCTATTGCTTCAATTCCTTGCTTTCATTGAAGCGGTCATACAGAGTGAGGTCGGTGTTGTCCACTGCGTCGGCAAGCTTGCCGCAAAGCTCGCTGATATAAACGTCGTTTCGGTTAAAAAAGCTGAGCTGAGCCTTGGTGAATTTACGGTTTTTCTTCGGATCAACGGCTGCGGGACGGGGAATATTGCCCCTCATTTCGCCTGAATCCACGCTTCCCACGATCTTGCTCCTTTCGTTTATAATGCTGTTAATATTATCCAAAGCAAAATTGTGTCCGTCGCTTATTATGCTGTAATATGCTGCCGCGGCAAACAAAAAAGGTATATGATGGGGGTTGTTGAAAAAGTCAAAGCGTCCCGACTGATATAAAAGGTATCTCTCGTAGGGCGTGTAGAGATAAGGGGAGCCGAAGCCCAGCGTCAGCATCCCGCCCTCGTTCCACAAAACCGTAAACGCCGTGTCTATTCCGTTCAGAGAGGTGTTTAAGGGGCAAATGTTGATGGGGAGACAGCCGGGCTTATAGTTCCAATCGATAAAGTCGGCAACCATTTCGTTTTTACCGCCGAAATCCGACACAAGCCTCAGCGCAGCGCAGCCCGCCGTCAACGCCTTGTCGCGCACGTCGCAAAGCTCGTTGAAATCATACCTGCTGCAATCCACCTCCAGCATTATTTTCAGAGCGGAGAGCTTTTTCGCTATCGCTATCATATTTAAGGGCAAAACCAAGTATTTGAAGCGTTTTTTCGCTATTATCTCAAAATCCTCTATTCCCTCGATCCGAAAAATAAATTTTTCGCTTGTGTTCACATCGGTAAGATACGGCACCGCTCTTCTGTCGATCTCGGCATAATCCACGCCGCTTTGAAAAAGCGATACTATGTACTCTTTGACGCTTTTGGGGGTAGCCCTCTCCGAAAAATCAATGCTGCAAAGACTGTTGTCCACTATATACATGATCAAGACAGATCCTTTCCTGAAAATCATCTTACACTATTCTAACATATTTCGAGGAATTTTGCAACAAGAAAATTATTGAAAAAACGATCCGTTCAACCGACGGTTGAATAAAATCAAAGAACGGTTTATGGTAAATTTCGCTTTTTTGTGTTAGAATAAATTTATAAATCATTTTGAAAGGTGGAGCTTAAAAATGGAAATTACAATAAGCGAGGTCATAAGAAACAAGCGGCGAAGCATGAACATAAGCCAGGTGGACTTGGCAGAGGCTCTCGGAATAACCGTTCAGGCGGTGAGCAAGTGGGAAACGGGAGGATCTTACCCCGATATAACGCTGCTGCCGAAAATCGCGGAGATTTTTGAGTTAAGTCTCGACAAGCTTTTCTTCGGAGAGAAGGAAGCGAAGGAGGCTGTTTTGGAGGAGCTTCCCGACGACGGCAAGCTCAGAGTGGTGCAATGCCTTGGAAAAAGGGTCTTAAAAAAGGACGAATACATCAATAACAAGCCCTTTGAGCTTGTTATTCCCAAAAACGAAGCGGTGCTCAACTTTGAAATATGGGGCGGCGCGCAAATAGAAGGGGATATTTCGGGCAGCGCTTCCTCGGGCGGCGGCATGAACTGCGGCTCTGTCGGCGGAGGCGTTAGCGCGGGGAGCGGAGTGAACTGCGGTCCTGTCGGCGGAGGCGTTGACGCGGGGAGCGGAGTGAACTGCGGTCCAGTCGGCGGAAACGTTGACGCAGGCGGCTGCATAAGATGCGGTGATATAGGCGGACACGCCGACGCGGGCGGCAATATAGAATGCGACGATATAGGAGGAGACGCCGGCGCGGGAGACAGCATAGAGTGCAACGATATAGGAGGAGACGCTGGCGCGGGAGACAGCATAGAGTGCAATGAAATAAAGGGAAACGCATCGGCCGACAATTTGATCAAATGCGCGGGAAATATAGGCGGCGACGCGATATGCAACGGTAAGATCGTCAAGCAATAGCTTTCATATACGGTTAATTTTTTGCTTTGATCTTGTTTCGTTCAACCGCCAAGATCACCGCCGCCAGCGCAAAGGAAAGTATATCCGCGGCAGGCTGAACTATGTACAGCCCAAGGTCCCCCAAAACCGCCCCCAAGACGAACAGCAGGGGGATATAGAAAAATCCCTGTCTTGCCGTTGAGATAACCAGCGAGGTCATATATTTGCCGCAGTTTTGCATATACATACTCGATACCGCATAAAAGGCAAGGAAAGGGAAGGATATGCACTGATACCTTAAAATCACGGCTCCTGTCTCTATGACCTCTTCATCGTTTGAAAAGGCGTCGATAAGCGGTTTTGCAAATACGGCGCAGAACGCCGCCGCAGCTATCATAAACACCGTTCCTATACCGACCGTTAGGCGAAAGGCTTTGCTTACACGGTCGTATTTTTTTGCGCCGTAATTCATGGCGCAAATCGGCTGAAAGCCCTGTCCAAAGCCTATCATTGCCATATATCCCAGGGACGCTGCCCTTGACGAAACGGTAAACGCCGCAATGGCGGCTTCTCCGAAATTGGCGGCGGCAGCGTTCAGCAAAACGGAGGCGATGCCGGTTATGCCCTGCCGCGAAAAATTGGGCGCTCCTCCCGCAAGTATATGGTACAGCCTGCCGTTGTCCAAATCGCACCTGTTGAATTTTATCGGAATATTACCGTGCCGATAGGACAGAAAGGTCAGCACCGCAGCGCCGACAATCTGCCCTATCAGCGTTGCAAGCCCTGCGCCGAGCATTTCCGTTTTTAAAAGAATAATCAGTATTGGGTCAAGAATTATGTTTGTAAGTATTCCCGACAGCAGCCCCAACATTCCGTCCTTGACGTTTCCGCACAGTCTGAGCTGATTGTACACCGTTGTTGCAAACAATGAAAACGGAACAGCTATCAGCATTATGCGTAAATATTCCACAGTGTATTTCATAAGACTTTCCGAGACGCTGCCGCCAAGCAGTGCAGCCAGCGGCTCTACAAATATCAGCATTGGGATCGTCAGCGCTATTCCCGTAACCGAAGCCAAAACCACGCCGTTGGAGGACACGATCTCCGCCTCACGGTCGTCGCCCTCCCCGAGCCTTCTTGACATAACGTTGCCGCTGCCGTAGCCGAACCAAAAGCCCAAAGCCTGGATAAACGAAACAAAGGCAAACACTATTCCGATGGCGGCGATCATGCTTTTATTGTCTAACTTCCCTATCCAAAAGGTGTCGGTGAGATTGTAGATCACCGTCACCAACATTCCTATTATTGTGGGTATAGCGGTCTTTATCAGCAGCGGCAGAAGCGGCGCTGTGATTATCCGCTCTCTGCGCTGTTCCTTTGTTTCCTTAGCCAACCTTGGTTACCTCGCCTTTCGACCCGTTGACGCGTATCATCTCGCCGTCCCCGTAGCGCGTTGTGGCAAGACCCACGCCCAGCACGGCGGGAATGCCGTATTCTCGGGCTACGATAGCCGCATGGGACAAAGCCGCTCCCGTGTCTGCCACCACAGCCGCCGCAACCTTAAAAAGAGGCGTCCACTCGGGGTCGGTATAGGGACAAACGAGAATATCGCCCTTTTCCAGCTTGCAAAATTCCTCGGGACTGCGCACTATGCATACCTTGCCTACTGCCTCGCCGCTGCTGCCGCCCACTCCCGTCAAAACGTCCCCTGCGCCCTCGAATACGCAGAGCTTGCTGCGCTCCCAAACCTTTTCGGCAAGAGCCCGCTTTGCCTTTCGGCGGGATATGATGTCCTTGTATTTATCGGAAAAGCCCTCTCTGCACATTGCGGTAAACTCGTCAAGAAACAGATAGGCTATACTGTCCGCATAATCCTCGGTGCCCGTGCAGAGAAATGCGGCGCGCTCCAAAATTCTTTTTGAGTAATGGAAAACCGTTTCCCACTGATACTGACTTTCCTCTCTTGCCACGTGAAAGGCGCGAACACAGTCTATCTGCTCCTTAACCTCGGGGAATTTCTTCTCCCCGCACACCTTGCGCACTTTTTTCATAAGGGGAGCGAATTTTTCCCCGTCGGGCGCGGCGGGATTGTTTATAAGCGGCTTTATTATGCTGATAAGGCGGTCGGGGTCTTCTATAAAGGACCTTGCGTAAATACAGTAGCAGTTATAGTCGGATTTCATTCCGTGTTTTGACATAAATTTTTCAAATTCTTCGGCAATATCGGGGAAGGCTCGACAAATGCTTTGATAGCTGCCGCCGCCCATTACCGCCGCGGAAAGGGCTTTGTCGGAGCGTATCTTATCCGCAAGCAGTCCGATCTCTCGTGTAACAACTGCGGTCTTGTAGTCAAGGTTGCAGTAAAGATCGTAAGCCGTAAGGTCGGGGGAGATTTTTTTAAGCACCTTTTCAATGCGCCTGTTTGCCAGAACGCCGGGAAAAAGCGCATATTTAAAGCGTGCGTAGGCTATGCGCTGTACAAGCCTGTAAGCCTGCTCTATGTACTCGCCGCACCGGGCAAGCGTAAGACTTTCAAAGGGCAGCTTCGCCATTTTATCGACGCTTTTTTGATATTCGCTAAGGTAACGCCCGCACCTTTCACGGCAAAGAGGCAGATTTTTCAGTTCCTTTACCAATTTTGGCGCTTTGAAAATTTTGCCGTTGATCTTTTTGTCGTTCGGCGGCAGGATCATAATTCCGTCGTCGTCAATTTGCGGCTCCATAGATATCAACAATCCCACCTCGGAAAAGATCTGCGCCTTTTGATTGTTTACCGAGCCGCAAAAGCTGTGGTCGAGAGGCGTTTGAGCAACGGGCATTTTTTCGAGAAGAAAAGCGAAGTTTTTGCGCAGGGCTCCCGTTATTTTATTTCGGCTTATGTATTTTTCGATTTCCGCTTCGTCAATATCCTCCGCATTATCCGAAAGAGTGGTAATAGCCCTTGCCTGCAAAATATAAGCCTTTCCGCCGCGGACAGCCCATTCGATATCCATAGGGCAGCCGTAGTAATTCTCCACGTCAACGGCGGCTTTGCAAAGAGCCTTTACCTCGTTCTCCGACAGACAAAGCACGCTCCTTTTTTCGGGAGAAACAGGCACCTTTTTCGTACCTTTTTTCGCATAAATTATTTCTATTTCCTTGCTGCCGACAACGCTCGATTTAATGCTGCCGTCCTTGCCGCAGATAAATGTATCCGCCGTCACCATACCCGAGACTACAGCCTCGCCCAAGCCGTAGGAGGCGTTGAGCTGCATTTCGTCTCGGTTGTTGTTGACAGGATTTGCGGTGAAAATCACCCCCGCCTTTTCGCTCTCCACCATTTCCTGCACCACCACGGCAAGGGCAACGCTCTGCTGGTCGTAGCCTTGGGTTTGGCGGTAGCTTACCGCGCGGCTTCCCCAAAGGGAGGCGTAGCATTGAATTATGCTTTCACAAAGGTGATCGATCCCCACAACGTTCAAGTACGTTTCCTGCTGTCCCGCAAAGCTGGCGTCGGGCAAGTCCTCCGCTGTTGCCGAGGAACGCACCGCAACGCGCAGAGAGCTGTTTTTGGCGTTTTCGCAAAGGATAAGGTAGTTTTGGCTAACCGCTTCGCGCAAAAAATCGGGCATGCTTCCCCCCGTGATGAGGGAACGTATTTTCTCCGCTGCGGACAAAAGCTTTTGCTCGTCCGTTCCCGCCTCTGCAAGGAGAGACTGTATTTCTCTGTCGATATTGTTTTCCGCAAGAAAGCTGCGGTAGGCGTTTGCGGTTACCGCAAAGCCCGAAGGAACGTTCAGCCCCGCCCTTGTCATTTCGCCTAAGTTAGCGCCCTTGCCGCCTGCGGTCATAACGTCGTCTTTTCCTATTTCGTTAAATTTGCGTATCATTGCTTATCCTCACTTTCTTAACAGGTCTAATGTATTTTTTCACGCCCGCGTCTATGAACGTCTTAAATATTTCGTCAAAGTAGTCCTCGGCTATCATTTTGTTATGAATGAACAGCGTCAGCGCCCCCGACATAACTCCGCACATTCCCTCAAGGTCAACTTCAACGGGGACGTTTTGTTTTTTCCAAAAGCTCTCAACTCTTTCCATAAATCCTCGGAACAGCATTATACCGCCTGCTCCGATTTTTTTCGACTGCTTGACCAGAAGCTTGAATACCTCGGAATAAGACTCACGGGTATCTGTTTTGTGCTTCATATCTATCAAGCGGTCAAACAACACCTTGCTCATAAATTCGGCGGGATCGTCAGTCGAATGCAAAAACAGCTTTTCCGCATCGGCAATTTTCTGCTCCGAGCGGTATCTCATTACGTCCAGCACGAACTCGTCCTTGTCCTTGTAAAACGTATAAAAGCCGCCCTGTGAAATACCTGCCCTTGCGGTAAGCTCGCGTATGTTTATCGCCTTTACCGAGTTGTCGTGAAACATTTCCGTGCCTGTTTCAAGAAGCTTGCTTCTGATAGACTGTTTTTCTTCCTCCGAAAACGCTTTCCCCATATTTCTCTCCTGTGAATATATTATGATTTGTTCATAGATATATTAGCATAAACTAACCGATTTGTCAATAGGAAATAAAAAATTTATAAATTCTGTGAAATTTACAAAAAACTATTGACAACATAAAAATCATATGCTATAATTTCGGTAGTTAGTTGCGACTAACTCTACCCCCCTTTTCATATTCGCCTAAATTTTTTCGGCGAATATTTTCACAAAAGAGTTAGTCGAAACTAACTTAACAGCAGTTTACAGAGGTGCCTTATGAGTTTATCCGAAAGCATTGAAAAAAGTCTTATTCGTCACTGTTCGCCGACGCTTGCGTCTTTAAAAACAGCCAGCCTTTTTACCGTTAAATATAATTGCCGCAAAGAGTTAAACGAAATTCTTTGCCGCTGGAACAGAAGCCTGTCCGATAAAGGAGTTACAATGCTTTCGCTTCGGGAAACAGATAACAACGCTTTGATCTATGTCTTTCGGAAAAACAAGCTTTTGGAGGAGCTGCGCTGTCCCCAAATACGGCAATTTCTTCAAAGCAGCGGCTACGACGGCTTCGGACTTAGAGCAACGCTTTCCACATTACGGCTGCATTTAAGCGGCGGAGATTTTCCGCACGAGATCGGGGTTTTCTTGGGATACCCTCTTGACGATGTGATCGGATTTATACGCAATAGGGGACAAAACTGCAAATGTTCGGGCTGCTGGAAGGTATACTGCAACGAATGCGAGGCAATGCAAACCTTTGCGCGTTATAAAAAATGCGAGTCGGTCTATATGCGGCTTTGGGAGCAGGGCAGGAGCGTTCGGCAGCTTACCGTTGCTGCTTGACAGATATATAATTTCTTGAACAACGAAAGGAGCTTAAAAATGAGTAAAATAGCGGTGGTTTATTGGAGCGGTACAGGCAATACCGAGCTTATGGCGGAAAAAGTAGCCGAGGGAGCAAAGGAAGCGGGCGCAGAGGTGACGAGCTTTACTGCGGCGGAATTCAGCGCAGACGCAATGGACGGCTTTGACGCAGTGGCGTTCGGCTGTCCCTCTATGGGCTCGGAACAGCTTGAGGAAAGCGAGTTTGAGCCGATGTTTTCAAGCTGCGAGCCGAAGCTCGGCGGCAAAAAGATCGCATTGTTCGGCTCTTACGGCTGGGGCGACGGCGAGTGGATGCGCAATTGGGAGGACAACTGCGTTTCAAAGGGCGCCGTGCTTGCATGCGACAGCGTAATATGCAACGAAGCGCCCGACGGAGAGGCGGAGACGGCGTGCGCAGAGCTTGGGAAAGCGCTTGTCTAATACTCTTTCCAAATACAAAGATAGACAAATAGACCTCCTCTGAAACTTACGAAGCACCGTCTGACTTGCCCTTTTGCCGTAATACTTTGCCCATTTTCCTTGCGCGGCTTTGAAAAAGCCCTTAAATACCATACAGTATGCCTGCGGAAAATAGACTTTGCCTTACGGCAAAATTGCTGCGTCATACGGTACTTCTCCAGCTTCCGAGGAGGTCTTATCAAAACGTTCGCCGCAACGGAAAAATGTATCACGATGTAGCTTGTGCCGCATAATCCGAAGGTGATTGATATTCCTTATCTCATAAGCGTAAATATCCCCGCAAGCGCAGCGCAGCAAATCGGTATCGCAACGCACTGACGTATCTGCTGCTTTCGGTTGAATCCGAAATTCTTCCACCCTGCGCAGTTTTCGGTTTCGGGGAAAAAATGCTGGAAAAAATGCGATCTTGACAGCAGAAAATAATCCAACCCGATTATATCAAATGCTTTCACACCGCCAAACATTATCAAAAATCGAAGGAAAATCCTCCAAAAATCATAGCCGCACCGCAGCCCGTCGGCGCCTCCGACAATAACAAGTCCAAGCATTGCCGCGCCGAGAATTATTAAAACAAAAATACCGAAAATCCGCTTTGCGCTCATCGGAAGATTATCCAATCGCGGCGCAAGGCTTTCTTGTACGTCCTTCGGGAAATTCTTGGTCAAAGCCTTTGAAGGCAGAGTGAGCGTTGCCGTCAATATCATCAAAAACAGAATTGCCGTCAGTCCGAACGTTAACGCCGTTGTAAGTATCATTTGGGTCGCCTCGCTTTAAAATTTTTTGTTTCTGATCTTTTTAACGTTGCGGTTCATCAAATGTCTGCCGAGATTTTTGTACGCAAAGGCTTTCAGCGCAGACATTTCCTGATGATGCTCCTTTAACAGCTCGTCGGGAGAATCGTATATTCCGAAGTCTTGATTTATTCCCTCGCTCTGAATATAGGTGTTGTTGCCGTTAAAATCTATTACGGGATTTTTGAAATCCTTGACCGCAGCGCCGTAGCCGCAAAATGCGCCGTTACACTCGCTGTGTAGCTGTTGAAGCCGATTTAAATAATCCTTGTCCAGTATAAAGCCCTCCAGCTCGTACCATGTATCCCCGCAAAACGCTTCGACCCAGCTGTGAAATACATTTTTGGGAGCATTTTTGTATACAAGCCCTGTCATTGCACCCTTTTGAAGCGTTTTATCTATCGTAAATCCGTGTACTCTACACGGAATACCGCAGGCTCTCAGCAGAGCCATAAACAGCGTTCCCTTTGTGTTGCATTGTCCGTATCCGTCCGATAAGACCTTTGACGCAGGAATACTGTCGTCAACGTTATATCCGAAAAGAATTTCGTCTCTGACAAAATTATATATTGATTTTAGCCTTTCGATCTCGCTTTGCTGACGCCAGCCTTTAAATGCGATCAGCCGTTGAATTTTTTCGTTGGAGTAATCCAACATTCTTGTTTCAGATAAGTAACGCTCATAATCCATACGTGAGACTATCTCCACCGCCTTATCGTCGCGAAGCTTTGCGCCCTTCCGCTCGGAATAGGCAGCACGCGCATATAATGTTTGCAGCATGGTTTCGGGCACGCCCTGCATTTGTATTGTTCTCACAGCTCCTCCTATTTCAAAATCAAGGACATTATCCATGCGATAAGCGCTACCGAGACCGGGTAAACGACCAGCGTTACGAGCCATTTTTTGATGTGCGTTTTCAGCGGAATATACGGGCGCATATTCTCCGTTCCGGGGATCACCCACGCTTTCCCGTGATCGACCCAGAGCGTTTCAATAACCAATTTGTCGAAAACGCCCATTATCATAATGATTATCAAGGACTGCAAAAAGCCTTGTACAAAACCGCGCGCTCCGTTCACGAAATACACGGCGGCGATGATATATCCGAAATACAAAACCAACCCGATCATTTTAAACAAGATCGATCTGCGTTTTATTTTTTCTTCTGTGGTAAGCCCCAGCTCCACGACTCTTTTTTGAACATCCTTTTCGTAGAAATGCACCATGCCCACTGCGCCGTTTCGTATTCCGATAAAGCACATCAGCCACAGCAGAAAGCACAATATCAAGCCCTCCAAGATAACTACAGGTAAATTCACTTTCGCACCTCGTTCTTTTTCAGTATGATCAGCAGACCGCCGAACGTCCACAGATTTCCCAAGCTTATCCAACCCGCCGCAAGCCCGTTGGTAAGCGGCAAATTCGGTAATTTTAGGATCGCCGCCGCCAATATTCCGAGCAGAACATTAAATATCCAAGCCCATTTCGGCAAGGGCGTCAGACCTTTCGCAAACGCCGTAATCTGCGTGATATTCAGCACCACAAAGAATATCAGAAACAAAACCGTCGCAGGCAGCATAAAATACAAAATAAATTTCAGCGCCTCTTCAAGAGCCGTGTCGGGATTTTGCTCATACATTTTTTTGAGGAAAAATACCGCCGAGCTGCACGGCACGTGAACTCCGCAGGCGCCGAATATCAAGCTCCCGAAAATGCCCGCGCGGTACGCGTGCGCATATTTAGGGCTTTTCGGCGCGATGAGCCGATAAACTGCGAAATAACACAGACATTCGATCGGTATTCCTATCATTCCAAGAAGCGCCGCCCAAAAAAGCCTAACGTCGGATACGGAAAGATACCGCGCAAAGGTCGCGGGAATCCCCGAAACAGCCGAATCCGCCGCGCCGTAACCGATCAGTATATCTCCCGCGAGAACCATAAACGCCGCGAATAATCCTATTTTCATAAGGTGCTTTATTCTCGGAATATCAAGCTCGTCGGATATTCCGATTTTGTTGAAATCGCTTTTCATTGCCGTTCCTCTTTTCATTTAAATCAAATTATCTAACTTACCCCTCGGTTTGCAGACTTACCATTCGTGCAAACGATCCGTTTTGACAAAGCAGCTCGTCGGGCTTTCCCTGCTCCGCCGTCATACCCTCGGAAAGGACCACCACCTTATTAGCTCCCGAAACGGTGCGCATTCTGTGGGCGATAAGCAAAACCGTTTTATCCTTTATAAGCCGTGACAGCGCCGATTGAATGGCGGTCTCGTTTTCCGCGTCAAGCGAGGCGGTGGCTTCGTCCAACAAAATTATGGGCGCATTTTTTAAAAAAGCGCGGGCAATGGAAATTCTCTGCCTTTCACCGCCCGAAAGAGAGCTGCCGTTTTCGCCTATGTCGGTATTCCATTTATCGGGCAGCCTTTCCACAAATTCCTCGCAGTTGGCAAGTCTTGCCGCCGCCATAACTTCTTCATCGGCGGCGTCCTTTCTGCCGATGCGGATATTTTCCATGACTGTATCGTTAAACAGCGTGACGTCTTGAAATACGATAGAAAATGCCGTCAAAAGCTGTTCGGGATCGACCGACTTTACGTCAACTCCGCCTACCGTGATTTTTCCGCTGCCGCAGTCCCAAAATCTTGCCGCTAACCTTGCCGCCGTGGATTTTCCGCCTCCCGAGGGACCGATAAGCGCCGTTACCTCGCCCTGCTTAGCGGTAAAGGAAACGTTTTTAAGCACCGTTTCACCGTCGTTATAAGCAAAGCCCACGTTTTCAAAAACAATATCGTAGCCGTTAGGCTTAAAGTCCTTTCCGCCGCCTTGTTCCCTGCAATTTTCGATCTCGTTCATACGGTCGATATTTATTTGCAGGGAATTTATCGCTGCCAAATTTTGGAGAGAAAACGCCATTGGCTCGTAAATTCTCGATACCACAAGCAAAAACATAAAGAATGTGATCAAGGAAAGAGAGCCGTCTGTCAGCAATCCGCCGCCCACAAGCGCAACTGTGGCAATGCCAAGCTTTAAGATCATTTGTGCGGGTACGACAAACATCGCTATGCCAAGCTCGCTTTTTATGCTTCTGCTTTCCAAAGCGTCTATTTTCCCAAACAATCCCTCCAAATATTTTTGCTGTGCATTATTGCTTTTCAGGTCCCGAACCGTTTCAAGGCATTCCTGCACGCCGTCTTGGACTGCAATTTGCGCCATATTCTTTTTGCGGCTGAAATGATTTTGCGCCTTTTTGGAAGCACCAACTATCAAAAGAGCCGCAGGCAGCACCCACAACGCGGCGAGTGCAAGCCGCCAATCGTAAAAGAACAAGCTTACCGCAATAATGCAGGCGGAGATTACGGAGGCGTAAAACTGCGGCACATAGTGCGAATACATATGCTCCGTCGTTTCCACATCGCCGAGCATTGTGTTTGTCAGATCGGCAAGGTCTTTTTTGCCGAAAAAGGAGAGGGGCAAGCGGCGCAGCTTTTCCGCAAGCCTTATCCTGCATGCGCCCGATTCTCTGTAGGTGGAAAAATATGTTGAATTGTATTTCCAAAATTCCGTCAGAAAAATCAAGAGTAAAGCGCCGATAATTCCGACAGCGTATAAAGCATAACGGTTTTCGGGAACCGCGCCCTCCATAAAATCGCTCACCAGAAAATACAGCAAGCCCACAGGGAGCATCAGTACAATATCGCCCGCTGCACAGGCGGCTGTTGCCTGTATCAAGCCCTTTGCGCCCTCTCGCGACAGCGCAAACTTTTTCATAATTTTTTCCGTCATACCGATCCTCCTAACCTCCAGCTGACCGACGTTTGATAGTCCTGCCACATTTTCGCATAAAGACCGCCCTTTTCGGAAAGACTGCCATGTGTTCCCTGTTCCTCGATCATACCGTCCTTTAACACGAGAATTTTATCGGCGTTTTTGACCGTTGTTAAACGATGCGCTATCATAATAACGGTTTTGTTTTTGGATAATTCCTCGAAGGCGCGCTGCACCAGCGCTTCATTCTCGGGATCGGCAAAAGCCGTGGCTTCGTCCAAAATTATCACTGGGGAATTTTTCAGCATAACACGCGCTATTGCAATGCGCTGCTGCTCTCCGCCCGAAAGATATACGCCCTTTGTTCCGATAACGGTGTCTATGCCCTTTGGAAGCTTTGCAATAATATCGCCGCATTGCGCCATGCGCAGAGCGTTTTCCACCTCTTCACGGGAGGCGGTGGGCTTTGCAAGCCTTACGTTTTCAAAAATCGAGGTTTTCAGCAGTCTGCTGTCCTGAAAAACATAAGATACGGTATCGTTAAGTACTGATTTTTCGATATTCTTTACATTGACGCCGCCAACCTTTATTTCGCCCTCAGTTACGTCCCAAAAGCGGGAAATAAGCCCCGCCGCCGTGGTTTTTCCGCCGCCCGAGGGTCCTACGAGAGCAACCGTTTCTCCCGACCGCACCTTAAAGGAAATACCGCTCAGCGCGTTGCCCTCCGAACTGTCATAACGGAAGTAAACGTTTTCAACCTCTACGGAATTATCCTTTGGGGCTTGAGGATCGGGCGGATCGGACAGCGGCTTTATATCAAGCACCGAATGAACGCGGGAAAGCGCGTCGCTTACTATCATTCCGTTTTCGCTTATGTACATCACCTTTGTCATTGCGGTGGCAATAACGGGAGTAAATATAACGTAGAAGATAAAGCTCAGCAGAACCGATTGAGGTATCGCCTCTCCGCCCGACAAGATCAATGCCAAGGTTATAAGAAACGCAAAGGCGCTGTTTATAAATACGGTGTAAAGCAGCATCGGCATGCGGCACTGCTTGCAGTATTTGATACAGAATTTGTAATAGCTGTCTATGGAGCTTTTAAGGCGCGTAAAGGTATGCACTGTCTGATTAAAGGTTTTTACAACGGGTATTCCTCTGACATACTCCACCGCCTGATTATTCATATCCGACAGTGCGTCCTGATAATGCTTCATATCCTCCGCCATTTTCGGACCCGCCATTTTGAACATTGCCGTGAAGCCCAAAACAACAGGCGCAAGACAGATCAGCCCAAACCGCCAATCAAACAAAAACAGCATAACCATCATTCCTATAGGCGTTGCTATCGCTCCCGCCATATCGGGCAGCTGATGGGCAAGATAGGTTTCGGTCGCCGCGCTGCTGTCGTTTACGATACGGCGGATCTTGCCGCTGCCCGTTTCTCCGATAAAGCCCAAGGGCAGCTTTGTTATATGGGACAACAGCGTTTTACGCATATTTCCCGCAATTCTGAACGCCGACAGGTGCGAGCATATAAGCCCGCCCATATTGACTGCGATAGCGATCAGCGCAAACATTACCGCCAGCCAACCGTTTCGGGCAGCGTTCACCGCCTCCGAGAAGTTGGGAGCGACCTCTATCACCTCTTTTATAACAAGGTAAATGAAAACAAAGGGCATAAGCGTCAGCGCCGAGCTTGCGACCGACAATGCAAGGGACAAAAATGTTAAGTATTTGTGCTTCCCTGCATAGCCCATAAGCTCCGAAAAATTGCTTTTCTTTTTCAATTTTATTCCTCCTTTATTTGATTTTATTTTTATATCGTTATAATCTCGGTTATCAAATCAGGGTTAGTATTCGCTAACCAATGCCCAAAAATTAAAGGACTTTATTGTCCCATAATTTTCAGCCAGCCTGCGGCTTGAAACTCGAAAAGCTTGTTAACAAATTTGACCGCGCGTTCCTTTGGCATATCGTGACGTATCACCTCGAACGCGCCCTCGAACATTCCGCTGGTTATCATGTGGCACAGCGACCTGTCCAATTCGGGCACGCCGTTTCCCAAGCTTTTCAGCACCTCGATATATTGTAAGGTGGCTTCGACCTCTGCCTCCACCATGGAGTTGACAAAATTTTCATAGGGAGTACCCTCGCCGCAGCAGATAAGTATCTTAAAATCCTCGTAATGGTCGTACATATAGTCGATCATCCAGTTGAGACATTCGGCTGATTCCTTTCCGAGGTGAGCGGGCTGTTCCTCGTAGGGAAGCTCCGCGAAAGCCGTTTGGGCGGACATAAATTTTCCCATAACGGCAGCCGCATGAGGCTCAACGATAGAAGCGAACAGCGCCTCCTTACTGGAAAAATAACCGTAAAATGCGCCCGTGGTGACCCCCGCCGATTTAACGATGTTCCTAAGGGAAGCGGCGAGAAACCCCTTTTCGGTAAACTCCCGCCGTGCCGCAGCGTGAATTTTTTCAAGAGTCGTCTGTTCGGTCTCGTTCATTTTATCATCTCCGTATAACATCGTTATATAGCACTGTTATATTATAACCTGTTTTTTTCGGTTTGTCAATAGGTTGTTTGAAATTTTAAGTTTCCCCAAAATTTCTAAACCAGAGATACTATTTTTTATGACTGCGCTTAAGATAGTGCTTTAATTTTCATAAAAGCACTGATTTACTAATTCTTAAAATTACATATTATGTGATGTTTTATTTTGCTTGGAAGCAAGAGCAGAGCGCCTCCCGCGGGGCTTAAGGCGACACCAAAGGAGGGGCGGGAGGGGGACAAGC
>JAMPHV010000030.1 GCA_023663265.1 Bacteroides sp. | reverse complement strand
CAGGCGCGGGGGCAGGCGCAGGCGCGGGAGCCGCCGCAGGTGCCGATGCGGGCGCAGGAGCGGGAGCAGGCTCCTCCGCGTCATCGTCTCCGCCGAGCATTTTTGAAACAATGGTCTTAGCCAGGTCTATTCCCATTACCGAGGCAAATTCCGACTTGATAACGTTGTCGATCTCCAGATCGAAGGTGACGGAGACCACCGACTCCTCGGGTTCAAACTCGGTTATGTCAAAATTACTGGTCACCTCGTCCATTATAACCGCCTGAGGCGTGGATATGTCTATCGTAAAGCCGAGGAAGTTAGACAAGGCGGTAGCGCTGGCGCCCATCATCTGGTTCATTACCTCCGACACCGCGCTTATGTTGAGCTCGTCAAATTCAAAATCGGGAGATATCTCAAGAGGCTGACCCATAAGCTGGTTCAATATGAGCTGGACGTCGTCCTGCTTCCAAACCATCATATTAGCGCCGCTCAAGCCCTTTACATACTGTATTTTGACGCAAACGGCGGGTTCGAGCTTATGATACTCCATTTCCTTGGCGGTTTTTACCTCCACCCTCGGGGTGGTTATCCAAACCTTGGCGCTGAGCATTTCGGATACCGCAGTGGCGGCGCTGCCCATACTTATATTAAGTATTTCGCCTATCGCGTCCTTTTGCACATCTGTGAATTCAACATTTGCCATATGCTAAACCTCAATTCTATATACATTTTCGATTTTAACGGCTTTTTTATTGTTATAAACACCAAGCTTCCCGTCAAACCAGTTAGCATCGCCGATACGAAGCACCACGTTCCCGCTTATGCTCATATCCAGCGGTATTATGTCGTTGACCTGCAAGTGCAGAACGTCCGACATCTGAAGCTGAGTCTCGCTGAGGACCGCCGTAATTGTGAGAGTGCTTTGATTGAGCGTGTTCATTATATTTTCCTTGCGCTCGTGCTCTCTGTTGGCGTCAATGTTCTTTCTTGCTATCTTGTTGTTTTTGGTAACAAATTTCTGCATCAGCTCGTCAAGATTGAGAGCGGGTATACATACCGAGATAATGGACTTGTTGTCGTTTACCGTGACCTCCAAGGCTGCGATTATCATCGTCTCGTCGTAACCGACCGTTGATATAACACGGGAATTTGTCTCAAGAGTCGTGACCTTGGGCTCTAAGTTCAGATATGCTTTCCACGGTTCCTTAAGGAACTTCGCCATATCCGTGACCACCTTCTGCATAACGCTTGTTTCAAGCTCGGTAAAATCGCGGTCGAGCTCCGTGCTCTCGCCCGTGCCTCCCAAAAGCCGATCAATCATAGTATAAGTTAGGGAATTTGAAAGCTGAAGAATGGTGGTAAAGTCCTCAACGTCCTTTTCTTCAATTCCCAAATCCAAAAGACCCATTATTACATAATCGGGCAAGGCGTTGTTATACTCAAAATACCTTTGCTCCTCTATCGAGATAAGGGTGACCTTGCAGTAAAGTCTTAAAAGTCCCGTCAGATATGAGGACAAGAGTCTTGCGTAGCTCTCAAAAATCGTTTCAATGCTGCGTATCTTCTCTTTGGTAAACTTCTTAGGAGAACGAAAGTCATATTCCTTTACATTTCGCTCGGGTTCTGCCGATCTTTCTATAACTTCTCCCGAAAGAGCTTGATTTAGTAAGGCGTCTATTTGTTCCTGCGTTAAGGTATCCGCCAAAACTATCTCCCCTTTCGTAACTTTATTTCTGTTTTTGTGTTGGTATTTCCGTTTTTTTGCCTATTCCTCAGCCTCGGGCACTTCTTCCTCGGGCGGGGCGGTGACCTCCGAGGCGTCGGTGATGATATTGCCCTCCTCGTCTACGGGATGTATCAGCTCGTCGGGTATTCCCGTGACCGCGCCTTGAATGTCGGGACCGCTTTCGTTTCCGAGAACGTTTCCGCTGCTGTCTATGGTCGTGCTGTATTTGTTTTCGAGATTCGAGATAATCTGCTGTACCGAGTCGTCGTTGTCGGGATTTGCGTTTCCTCCCGTCTGTCTGATGCCGTAGTCGTACTTCAGAATATCCTCGATCGTGGCGTTGGTATGCCTATCGTTGTTGTTTCTTATGATAACAAGCTCAACTCGCCTGTTCTGCGCTCTGCCCTCCTCGGTGTCGTTGTCGGCGATGGGGGTATACTGCGCATAGCCCTCCGCCTTATACTTGGGCGGGTCAACCGTCACGCGCCATTCCATGTAGCCAAGAACCGAGCAGGCTCTCGCCGAGGACAAGGTCCAGTCGTTCACATCGGAAAAGCCTTGAACTGCCGCAGTGTGTCCGCCTATGTTTATTTTCGCTATGTATTCGTTAAGCGCCCTGAGCGCGGGCACGAACATACCCACGGCTCTGCGCCCCTGCGCCGTAAGCTCCGCGCTGTTGGGTGCGAAAAGCACTGAATCCTTGAAGCGTATGGTTATGGAGCCGCTGGAGCTGACCGAAACGCTTATCTGATCCTCGCTGAACTCGCTGGCGGCTATCGCTCCGCTCACCCATCCCGCAAGCTCGTTAAAGTTGCTTGGCAGGTCGCTGTTGGTTATCTCAAAATCGTTTTCATCCATGTCGCTTCCCGCGGGCTCAAGACTGTTTCCGTCATTGTCCTTTACGGGAACACGGTTGGGGTCCTCCGCGGTGACAAAGGGGTTTATATATGTACCCGAGGAGGTAAAGCTTTGGAATATGTATTGCCATTTTACCTCGTTGGGGGTGGAAGCCGCATAAAGCAGTACGAAAAAGCACATCAGCAAGGTTACCATATCCGAATACGTGTTCATCCACGCATTGGGATCAATCTTGCTGCGCTCCTTTTTTTTCGCCATACGCATTCTCCCTTCTGTTTTGTCGCATTACAGTATAACACAAATTTCAAAAAGTTGCAACCCGAAATTTTTCCTTTGACGCTTATATCGCCTTGAAAAGCGCGAAACACCCTTTTTTTGGCGTGAAAAGCTCGGAAAATTTTTTCTTTTGCCCGCTCGCTTGCTCCATTGTATTTTTAGGCGAAGCGTCGGTGGATCGTTTTTTCGGCGGACCTTATTCGTCGCTCTTTGCGCCGCCCTTCTTGAGGTCCTTGTCCGCAAGCATAAATTCAAGCTTTTCTCTTATAAGAGCCGGGTTGGAGCCCGCGGCTATCGCCATGGACCCTTGGCAGATTATCTGCATACACAGTATTTCGCTGTTGTTGGCGTTCTCCAGCGCGCTCGCCAAAGGACCGAATATTACGTTCGCCAGCAGCGAGCCGTAGAAAGTGGTAACAAGCGCGGTAGCCATGGCGGAGCCGAGGCCCTCCGAGCTTTCCTCCATCGCCGCAAGCATGTTGATAAGTCCTACCAGCGTACCCAGCATACCGAACGCGGGACCCAGCGCAACGCCCTTTTCAAAGAACGCCTTGTTGGCTGCGTGTCGGTCGTCGGTGAAGCTTATCGCTTCCTCCAGCATCTCGCGTATCTTTTCCGCATCGTTGGCGTCTACAAGCAGCAAAAGGCTCTTTTTCATGAAAGGGTCGGCGGCCTTGTTTGCGCTGTCCTCAAGAGTAAGTATACCCTGGCTTCTCGCTACTCTCGCATATTCGACTATCTCGTCTATGTACTTCTGAGGATTGTACTTAGGCGGGAAAAGGCATATCTTTAAAAGCTTGGGCAGCGCCGCCAAGGTAGACATGGGGAAGCTGGCGATAAGTCCGCCGAGAGTACCGCCCACCGTGATAAATATACTTGCGGGGTCGATAAAGTCGCTTATCTCGCCGCCGCTCAATATACCGAATATTGTAAGACCGAACGCCAATACCCAGCCTATGATTATCGTGATATTCAAAAGGATCGCCCTCCATTTTACAGGATTTTTTCTGCTTGTTTTTTTATATTTTCCCGCCGCCGATATCCTTGGATATTCTTTGGGGGATTATGTGCTTTTATTATTGCATGTCGGAGCTGTCGCCTCTTCTTGCGGCTATCCGTCTGCTGCTGCGGTTGAATTTGATTATTTCCTCCATGATCTCGTCCATGGATTCTTGAACAATATAGCTGTGCCCGTTGCTTAAAACAATGATCGTATCGGGATTTTGAGAGACGGACTCGATCTGCTCCTCGTTGAGCAGAAACGGCTTTCCGCCTAATTTTGTCAAATAAATCATATTTTTGTAAGCGTATCGGGTTGTCCCGAAGCTGCTCCTTATTTTATTGATATATATCAACGAAGGGGCGCCGACCGTAATTTTGCTGTTGCAGTCGGACGCCTTTTTCGTCAATATTTTCCGCTTCCCTGCGCATAAAAAACTATTCAATTCGCTTTATTCGTTCAAGGGCGCCAAGCTTAATTATCTCTTAAGGTTTACAAGCTCTTCGAGCATGGTATCCGTAACGGTAATAACACGGGAGTTTGCCTGGAAGCCTCTCTGTGTGATGATCATATCGGATATCTCCTGAGAAAGGTCCGCGTTGGACATTTCAAGCGCCGTGGATACGATAGAGCCTGTGCCCACGTCGTTGGCTTCCTTGACCTGTGCCTGACCCGAGCTCAAGGATTCCTTCCAGTAGGAGGTGCCTACCTGGTCGAGACCCTCGGGGTTCTCGAATACCGCCAGGTCGATACGACCCATTGCGATAGTGCCGTGAACCGTATGTACGCCGTAGATAACGCCGTCGTCGTCAATGAAGATGGATTCCAGATCCTTGGTGGTCTGATCAGCCGCGGTGGAGCCGCCTGTCAGCTTAACGGTGTCCATAGTCTCCGCTATGCTCTTAAAGAAGTTATCCTTACCGCCCTGGAGACCAACTCTTATGTTGCTCTCGCCGATAGCGGCAGCCTGTGCGGCTGAAATGCCCGCGTCAACGGTGATTATCTTCTTTTGGTCTCCGCCTGTATAAGCGCCGCCGTTCAGCGTAGCGCCCGCAGCCGCCGCGATAGCGTCGTTGATGTTCTGCTGCGTTACCTGCGCGGTGTTGGGAACTCTTATGGTAAGAACGTTCTCGGTCCAGTTTGCCTTAACGCCGCCGTTGGTGGCAAGGTCGTTGTTTGCCGCATTGGGGGTATAGGACACGATATTTATCTCGTAATTGTTGGCAAATGCGCCCGCCGTTTTAGCGGTAAAGGTAAGGTTAAGGGCATTAGCGCCCGTGAGCGTTCCGTTGCCGTCGAAGGAGACCTTGTTTGTAGCGGCTACCGCATGAGTGTTGACGGGCATATTGGAAAATTCCAAATTAAGAGGGAGCACCTCGCCGGGGAGCTGAACGCCGCCCACGTTAAGAGCGTCGTTTATAGCCTGCTGAAGAGTTATCCTGTTATCGTTTGCGCCTGTGGGAGCCTCGCCGGGTGCCAGGAAATCCTGGTCAAGATCGATCCTTACGGTGATGGAACGGTCGTTCTGAGTGGCGAAAGGAGTCTCGTCGTCGTCTATATCTATAATGGTAAAGGAGAGGTTGCCGTTGTCGCCGTAGGAGTTCGCCGTAACGGTGTACGTATACTCGTTGAGACCGTCCTTATAAACCTTTTCTACGCTCGCTCTTCTGTTGTCGATAGGGGGAACGTAAAGGTTGATCCTGTTGCTGGAGGCGGAAATACCCGTAGGGTCGCCGCTTACGCCCAATACGATGTTGCCGTTGGCGTCGCAGAGATTTCCGACGTTGTCAATGTGGAAGTTACCGTTTCTTGTATAGTAGATGTTTCCTACCTGGTCCATTACCTGGAAGAAGCCCTCGCCCTGGATAGCGCAGTCGGTAACGCTGTCGGAGTAGGTAAGACCCGACTGGGTCATTACTTGACCGATAGAGCTGAGGCTTGCGCCGTAGCCTACCTGGTTGGCGTTTGTGCCGCCCTTTACGGGGTCGCCCGTGGTGGCGTAGGATTTGTTCTGATAGAAGATATCCTTGAAGGTCACCGCGCTTGCCTTGTAACCCGTGGTGTTTACGTTGGAAATGTTGTTGCCGATAACGTCCATTCTCTGGTTGTGTACCTTAAGACCTGCCACACCCGAGTAAAGTGATTTCATCATAAGCTTATTGTCCTTTCTGTAGGGACCCGCCGTAATATATTACCGCCCGTCCGTCGTTCGGGGCGGAGATGTTTCCTTTCGGTCCGACATCATACTATCACGGTCGAGTCTATGTTTGTAAATACGTTTTCTTTTAAATCTGCCTGCGATACCGTTGTAATAACCTTGTTGTTGGCTACGCTCACTATGTACGCCGTGCCGTCGATCAATATGAGCGACTGACCGCAGCCCTTTTGCGCCGCCAATTCAACACCCTTGTTAAGCCGTTCCAAGGCGTCGTTTTCGGTAACGTCGATCTCTCTGCTTTCAAGCCGTTTGATGGCGTGATTGCTGAATTGGACTTGACTTTTTCCCGAAAGCATCGTGCGAAGCTCGTCTGCAAAGGAATTTCCCTTTTCGTTGACCCTCGGCGTATTGGCTTCGGTGCCGACAATATTATTTTTCCCGCTTTCAACAGGCTGATTTATTATGCTTTGATTCCTCGTCTGCAAAAACTCGCTTAAAAGCATAATTCTCACCCGCCTTTCGTCAGGTTATGAAAATAATTCTCTCAATTCCTCGTTTTCGGAATCGCCGAGTACGGAGGTCTCCGCTTCGGACTGTTTCGCTTGTGCACCGCTGCTGTTCTCCGCGGGTCTTGTTTCCTCTGCCGCCGCTCTTGCGTTCGACTGTGCCGCCGTGCTGTCCGAGGCGCTTGCGCTGCTGCCTGTTGAAGAGGCTTCGCTTACGCTTTCCGCGGTGTTCCCTACCTTGATAACGCTGTCCAACGGATAGGATAAGCCGCCCATTACTATGCGGTATATTCCGTTTTCCACCTCTATGCTCTCAACAACGCCGCTGTCGATTATCGTCTGTCCCTCCGAGTTTTCCGCCTTAAGAGTTACGTTCTTTCCGATAAGACTTACCGCGTACGCGCCGTCCGTTGCCGAAAGAGTGCTTCCGCTGGGGTTGCTCGCAACGTTCATGATGGACCCTAAGCCGTATCTCTTTCCGTTGACGGTGATCTCGATGCTGTTTTCGTCGCTGATGTCAACGCCCGTAACAACGCCCGACTCGATATTGAGCTTGACCTTTCCGTCCTTGTCGGTGCCCGCATTGGTGGCTACCGTGACCGTTTTTCCCGCAAGACTTGCGGCATAGTTTACGGTGTTGTAGTATAAGCTGTCACTGTTGGTCTGAAGCGCCGTAAAGTTGGCGAGCTGAGAAACAAACTCTGTATTGGTGGTGGGCTCCAAAGGGTCCTGATTGGTCATTTCAGCCATAAGAAGCTGGAAGAAAGTGTCTATAGACACTACCGACTTGCTGTTGTCTTCCTCGAAATACTGAGCGTATTTGCTGCGAACGTCGTCAACAGAGCTTACGGGTTCCGTATTATAAGCCATATTTTCTCCTTTCCGCCCTTTTTGGGGGCAATTTGATGTTTTTGTCACGATCAAACGACTTCGTTCCCGAGTATTTCGGCAAACTTGCCCTCGTTCTCGTCGTCGTGCTCCTCGACCTCTCTGACGTAGGGATTCTTGCTGCTTCCGTCGTAATTCTGCTGCTCCGCCCTGCCGTCCTGCTCCGCGCCGTATACCACCTGGTATTTTTCAAGCTGCGTTCCGCTGTCTCTCATGCTCTCCTGCATGCTCTCGGCACGGGAAGCCAATATAGCGGCCGTTTCCCTGCTTTCCGCCGTTATGGTAACGCTGATCTTTCCCGCGTTTTCCACAAGCTTTACGGATATCCTGCCGAGGGTCTCAGGGTTGAGCGTCATTGTGACGGTAGTCTCTCCGCCGTTTTCGGGAAGATTGTTGAATATCTCCGAAGCGATCTGCGTAACGATCTGCTTAACTCCGCTTTCGGTCGGCTCAAGCTGTCTCAAAACGGGAGCCTGTGCCGTCCTTGACGTTACCGCGCTGAAATCCTCCACGGGGACCTCGATCTTGTCCTCGGCGCCGAGCCTGTCGGTGCGTTCCGCCGCGCCGCCGTCCTCTTCCTCCTCGGGAAGCTCGGGTCTGCCGCGCTTTTTGTCCGTTCCGAAAAGCCTTGCCAACTCTTCAAGCTCGCTGTCGGAGCCTGTCTGTGCGCTTTCCCTCAACGTATTGCGGGTATCTCCGCGCTTGACTGTCCGAGCGGGGACCGTTTCTCCGCCGCGCTCCTCCGCTTCGGGATTCGCCTTGGGAGCCGCCTTTACCGTTTCGGATACCTGTCTGAAAATATCCTCCGCGATCCTTTCGTATTCCGCGTCCTCTGCCGTCCGCAATGCCTCGGGAGCTTCCTCGCTCTCTTCCGTTACGCGGGGCTGTAGGCTCGGTACGCCTTCTTCGGTCAGCGTCTCGATCGTTTCCGCGGTCTGTGCCGCCGTCTCGGGGACCGTGCTTGTCTGCGCGCTCTCCGCTGCGGGCGCTTTCTCTTCGTCTGCCGTTATCGGAGTCGGAGCCGCCGTTTGGGGTACCGTCTCGGCGCTCTGCCTTGGCTGTTCCGAAAATGCGCCGTCCTGCGGGCGGTCTTCGCTCACGGGCTGAGCCTGTACTGCCGTTTCCTCTTGTACAAATGATGGAGCTGCGGGCTGCGCCGCTTCGCCTATGCGTGGAACCTCCGTTCGGATAACCGATACCGCCGCGGTCTCTTCTACAGTCTCGGGAGCCTTTGCTTCCGCCGTTCCTGCCTGTACTGCCGCGTCGTCCATGCCGACCGCCGCTGTGATATCGGGCGTTTGTTCCGCTTCGATCGCCGCTGCCGCTCTGAGGGGCGTGCCTATTTCGCGGCGGGGTCTTACGCGCTCCGCGCCGTCGGCGTTATCCGTCGTCTCGGATTGGGGGCGCGGTCTCATGGGATCGGGAAGCCGATAATTTTCGGGCGGCGGTTCGTCGGGTCTTCTGATGGGTTCCATCTTAAGATTCCCTTTGTGGAGCCTTATCCGCTCCCGCGCGCTTTCCTCCGACGAGCTGCTGTCCACGAAATTCGTGTCCTCGATCCAGCCGTCTTTGCGCGCTCCGTCAGCCTCGCCCTCCTCCGCGTTCTTTTCCGCGTTTTTCAGCATGCTGTCAATGACCTGCATAAGAACTCCGCCAAGCTTTTCCCCGTCCTCGTCCTCGTCTTCATCGTCGGCAAGAGCGGTTTTCTTCTCCGTCCTTCCGTTGATCTTATCCACGAGCTTCATAAGGAATATCAGCGCCTTTTCCTCAAACTCCTCCTTTTTCTTTTCGGGATCGTTCAAGTCCTTAAAGGCTTTCAGCATTGCGTTTTCCAACGCCTCGCGGGACTGCTCGAGCAAGCTCGGCTCTTCTTCGGCGCTCAACGCTTCCTTTACGCTTTTGGACAGACCGTTCAAGTCGTTCAGCTCCTTGACCGCTTCCTCATCCACCTTAACGCTTCCCGCGGTCTTATACTCCGCCTTGGGAGCCGTTTCGTACGCCGTTTCCGTCTCGCTTGCCGAAGCGCCGTATGTATCGGAGGGAGCCTCCGCCTTTTCCGCGCCTACCGCGGTCGAGGTCCCTGCGTTATCCGCAGCGCCCGAGTTCGAGACTGCCTTAGGCGTCCCACCGACCGCCGAAGCGCTTGTTAAAACGTCCGACTGCGCCGTATCGGCGATACCGTTCTGCTGTAAGCTTTCCATAAAGCTTCCGCCCGAGGGTTCGGGTGAGTTGGTCTGCATAGGTATGACAGACTGGACCGTCTGTGATGTGACAAAGCCTGCGCCTATACTGATGTCCGTCAAATTTGTACCTCCTTTCTCAAATAATTATTTATTGAAAAGGGCGCTGCCCTGTTCAACCGTAAATTGAATAATTAAAACAAGCCGCAAGTCTTCACGGTAATATTATACACTTTTTTGTGTAAAAAGTCAACAAATTTCAGCCAAAAAAATATATCCTTTTACCAAAAAAACAGAAAAAATATTGCCAAGGCTTGTGCAAAATGCAAAATTATCGTAAAACTGCCGCCTTCCGAATATCCGCCCGCAGCTTTACTTTTCGGCCGCGGGGGTTTTTTTGCCCCCGAAAAACTCCTCTATAAAGCTCTCGTTTTCCTTAGTTTCCTGCTCGCGGTATTCCTCAAGCTGGTGCTCCTCCAGCTTTTCAAGCTTTTTTACCTCTTTGGTCGCCTCCAGCACGTCCTCGAGCTTCTTTTCTATCTCCCTGTCCTTATCCGCTATCTCCTGCCGCTTCATTTCAAGGTCCTGCTTCCTCAGTGTGAGGTACCTGTTGGCGACCGATATCTCGTTGGGATAGGCTCCGCGGCGGTAAATACGTCTCAGCTCCTCGCTTTTGTCCGAGATAGCCGCCTTTATGGCGTCCTCCTCGTCAAGGAGCGCCGCCATCTCCGCCCGCAGCGCGGCAAGATCGTTTTTCTCCATTTCCTCGAGCTGTATTCGGTACTGCTTTATCCTGTCAAGAGTAAATTGAAATTTTTTCATATTAAATGGTTATTATTTTACCGCTTCCTTGAGCAGCTTCACCGTATCCGCCAGGTCGAAGGATTCGTCCACCGCCTGCATCAAAAATCCGTTTATCTTGTCTATCTTTTCTATCGCCTCGTCAAGCTGAGGATTGGTGCCGCTTTTGTATGCGCCGATGGCGATAAGGTCGTAGTTCTGATTATAAAGAGCGAGCAGATTTCTGAGCCTTGCCGCCGCCTCCTTGTGCTCCTTGTCGCAGATTATGCTCATAAGTCTGCTTATGCTGGGAAGTATGTCTATCGCGGGATAGTGGTTTTGCGCCGCAAGCTTTCTCGACAGTATGATATGCCCGTCAATAATACCTCTTACGGTATCGGAAATAGGCTCGTTGGTGTCGTCGCCCTCTACCAGTACTGCGTATATCCCCGTAATGCTCCCACCCTCGAAGCAGCCCGCCCTTTCCAGCAGCTTTGGCATATCGTTGTATATCGAGCTCGTATAGCCGCGCATTATGGGCGGTTCTCCTATCGACAAGCCCACGTCGCGCTTAGCCATGGCGAAGCGGGTCAGATTATCCATCATCAGCAGCACGTCCTTGCCCTGCTGCATAAAGTATTCGGCGATGGCGGTCGCCGTTTGGGGGCACTTGCTTCTCATCATAGCGGGCTGGTCGCTTGTCGCCACCACCACCACCGAGCGCCGCATGCCCTCCTCGCCTAAGTCGTTCTCTATAAATTCCCTTACCTCGCGTCCGCGTTCTCCCACAAGCGCAATAACGTTAAGGTCCGCCTTTACCTTTTTCGCGATCATGCCCATAAGCGTGCTTTTGCCGACGCCCGAGCCTGCGAAAACGCCGATCCGCTGCCCCTTTCCCAGAGTGCAGAGCCCGTCGATCGCCTTAACTCCGAGCTCAATAGGCTCGGCTATCTTGGGCCGCGCCAAAGGGTTTACGGGTATTCCCGAGATAGGCACCTCGTCGGTGTAGTATATCTCCCCGCCGTTGTCCAGCGGATTGCCTATGGCGTCCACAATGCGCCCTATCAGCGCGTTTCCCGTTTTCACCATAAGCTGCTTGCCCGTATTGTCCACTATGCTCCCGGGACCTATTCCCTCGATATCCGTATAGGGCATCAGCAGCACCTTATCCGACTGAAAGCCCACCGCCTCCGCAAAAATATAGTCCTCCGTGTTGCCCTTTTTGTAAACGCGGCAAACGTCTCCTATATTGCACTGGGGACCGCTGGCCTCCACCGTCATTCCTATTATTTTTTCGATCTTTCCCATGCTGCGCCTTGACTCGAAGCCCCCGAGCGCGCCTGCGAATCCCTTTAAATCCATATATATTCCTTTTTAGCGTCCCCGTCGCGGATAATTTGAAGCTATCCTTCATCGGGTGCGTTTTCCGCCGCGTCCGAAGTCGGCGTCTCCGCTTCCTCTGCGGCTTCCGCTGCTGCCGCCGTTTCGGTCCTTTCCTCTGCGGGAGCTTCGTCCTCGCTTCTTGCCGTTTTTGCGGATTTCACACCTCTTGCGGTCCTTGCGGCTTTTGCGGGCTTGGTCTCCCTTGCCTCCTCGGCGCTGTCGCCGTCGCCGCTCTCATCGTCCTTATCTCTGAATCTTCCTCTTCCGAGCTCGCCTATCATTTTAAGCTGGGTGGAAACGCCCGCGTCCAATATTTCTCCGTCGCTTTCCAAAAGCAGGGTCCCCGGCTCGCCGTCGATCGCCTCAAATTCCACGTTGACCGTGGGCGAAAAGCATTTTTCCAGTATTTTGAAGTCCGCCTCCATATCCTCGCTCAAATCGAGCTTGGAGAGCGTTACCCTTATGTTTTTCGCGCTGCGAAATTCCTTCGCGGCAGCGGTTATCATTTTTTCCAGAGCCTTCTTGTCCTTTTGGCTGAACACCGTCATAGTCACCTTTTCGGCGATCTCCAGTGCAAGGTCGAAGATACCCCTGCGGTTTTCGGCGATAAGCGCGGCCTTTTCCTGCTCGATATCGCCGCAAAGCTTCTTTAGGTCCAACAAAGTCTCTTTGCACTTTTTAAGACCCTGTATATAACCGTCCTCCTCGCCCTTTTTCAAGCCCTCGCCGTAGCCCTCTTCAAGACCCTTTTTCTTAGCCTCGTCAAGCGCTGCGCCTGCCTTTTCGTCGATCTGCGCAAGAAGCCGCCTGCCCTTTTCCTTTGCCTCCTCGGATATCCTTTCCGCTTCTGCCTTTGCTTCCTCCAGCTCTGCGTCCGCCTTTTTGTGCAAGGCGACGGCGTATTCCTGTCCCTCGCGGCGGTACTGCTCCCTCAGCTCCTCAAGCTCGTGAAAATCTATCCTCGGAGCCTCCTCCTTGACCTCCTCGGTCTCCGCGTCCTCCGTCCCGTCCGCGGAGGTCTCCTCGCCGTCCTTTTCTTTTTCTTTTTCTTCTTTCGTCTCCTTTTCCTCGGGAGTCTCGAGATCGTCAAGTCCGGCTATTTTGTTGTTAATTACCGCATTGCCCTCTATAACGATATTTTTAAAGGGACTGCTGCCTTTGATAACTTCAAACATTGATTCATTTCCTCTGTAAAAGCTCGTATTTTCCGTTGAGAAACGGTCTTCGCCTGTCATATGCCGCCAAAAATTATTGCCCGAAAAAAAGTATCCCGGGCAATAAATAATTTCTCTCTCAAGCTGTAAAGGCAAGCCTCCGCTACAGGAGGGTACGCCTTGATATAACCGTAACCTTAGAATCCCTATTAAACCGTAATATTGCCCTAAGTATAGTCAAATCATTAAAATAATCAAAATTTTTGCGGCGCTTATGCGATTATCTCGTCCTGACCGCTCTTGGAAATGGTAACAACGCCCTCCTCCTCGAGACGTCTGATGATCGCGACGATACGCTGCTGCGCTTCCTCAACGTCACGCATGCGAACGTTATGCAAATACTCAACGTCCGTCTGAGTGGCTTCACGCTTACGCGTGGACATATTGGCGTAAATGACCTCGGCGACGTCCGCCGTGGAGCCCTTGATGGCGATAGCCAAATCCTTGGCGTCCACCTCGTTGATAAACGCCTGTATCGACATGGAGTCGAGGCTCGCGATATCCTCGAACACGAACATCTTCTGACGAATCTCCTCCGCCAGTCTGGGGTCGCGCAGAGCCAGCTCGTCGAAAATAAACTTTTCGGTGGAACGGTCCACCTTGTTCATAACGTCCGCGATATAGTTGATACCGCCCACCTCCATGCTTTCGGTGGTGACCAGCATGGCGAACTTGCGCTCCAGGGTTTCCTCGATGGACTTGGTGAACTCGGGGCTTGCGTTGTCCATTTTCGCTATTCTTTCAACTACCTCTATACGGATACTCTTGGGCAGCTCGGAAAGGATAGCCGACGCCTGATCGCTGCGGCAGTAGGACAAAATAAGCGCGATCGTCTGAGGGTGCTCGTTCTGGACCATTGCCAAAAGGTTTTTATAGTCCGCCTTTCTCACAAAGGCGAACGCCTTGGTCTTAAGCTGCTTTGTGATACGCTCGAAGAGCACCTTTGCCTGCTCCTCGCCGAACGCCTTTTCAAGTATCTCGCGCGCGTATTCCACACCGCCTTCGGAAATGACCTTTTGGGTCAGACACAGCTCGTAAAATTCGTTAAGAACTCCGCCCACCACTTCGGCGGGCCAGTAGTCCATTTTTGCTACCTCGACGGTTATCCGTTCGATCTCGTCGTCGCTGAAATGCTTATACACCTCGGACGCGTTGGCTGCGCCGATAGCGGACAGCACCATTGCGGCTCTTTGTATAGAGGTTATTTCTTGATTCTCCGCCACTTTGCCTTCCTCCTTTGCGAAATCATTCGTCCCCTCTTATCCAGCTTCTTATAAGCTGAGCGACAATTTCGGGGTTATTCTTCGAGAAGTCCTGAATCTCGCGTTTAAGAGCTTCGTCCCTTGTTTCGGGCATTTCCTCGCTCAAGCTGGTAAGCTCGAACTCTGTGTCGTCCGTTTTACCCGGATTAAGCATACCTTGGTCTCCTCCTTCGCTGCCCTCCGCGTAGCCGTAGCCGTCCGCGCCGTCCGCCGCGGGAATGGGGGCGGCGACAAGGTGAGCGGGCGAGCGGCGCTTCTTTCTCGAGCCGGGAGCGTTAAGCGCAAGTATGAGCAGCACGATAAGTATTATACCGAGAATGGTGATGATCGCTATCATTACCATGCTCTGGCTGCTTACGCCGCTTACGCTGATAACGTCGCTGTCTATGATCGGGTTGGTGGTTTCTATGAAAGGCGTCGTCTTAATGGAAACGTTGTCCACGTCGGCGCCGATAGCGTTGGCTATGGTCCTGCGCCAGCGCATTTCCTCGTCTCCCGTAAAATCGTTGTTGCTTCTCACGACCACTGCGGCGGAAAGGGTGGCAATGCTGTAGCCGTCCTTTTCTATCTGCCTCTTGGTCTCGTCCACAAGGTAATAGATATCTCTGGCGTATTCCTGGAAAAACTCTCCGTCATCCCCTACCTCGAGGGTGGGGTAATCGGGGCTGATGTCCGCGTCCACCGCGGTGCCCACAAGACCGCCCTCGGCTGCCAGTCCGCCCGCCGAGCTTTTAACGTGCTCCTCGCTTTCGATACCCGACTGGTGACCGTTTTCGTCTACGTTGGCGCCGTTGTATTGGGTGATCTCCGTCACCATCTTGTCGAAATCCAGGTTAAGCCCCACCGACACGTTGATCCCGTCGAAGGTGTTGAGCATTACCTGCTCTATCGCCGCCTCGTATTCTTCTCTCAGCCTGTTGCGGTAGTTGAGCCTCTGATAGTATATCTCGAGCTTTTCTTCCTCCTCCTTGGCGGTGTCGGTGGTCTTTTCGGGGGTAAGCTGTATGCCGTTCTGATCGGTAATGGTTATGTCCGCCCTCTTAAGTCCGGGCACCGAATTTGCCACTAAGTTGTACATACCGTCTATCTGCTCGGGCGTAAGAGTATCTCTGAGTATCAGAGTAACGCCCGCCGAGGGCGCTGTCCTCGACTCGGAAAGCACATAGTTGGTACTTTCGGGAATGCCCAGTATGACTATCGCGTTGTCTACGTTGGTAAAGGTGCGAAGGGTAGCCATAAGATTATCCTGGAGCTGCTGCTTCTGAAGCTCGCGAAGCTCCTTATCGGTAGAAAACATGGTCACGCCGTTCTGCCATGTAGTATAGTTAAAGGTGGATTTGGGGTAGCCCGCAATGCTCATGCTTACCCTTACTTCCTCGACCATTGTGTCGGGTACAAGAATATCGCCGTTGGCGTTTATCTTGATATCTGTTATTCCGAGAGTTTCTCTCGCATATGTAACGATCTCCGTCGCCTCGCTGGCGGACGCGCCGCTGAAAAGGATCTCGTAGTGCACCTGGCTCATAATGGCGGCGAGCGTAATAGCCGAGACCAAGAGCACCGCGACCGCGGCAGAAATAATAATGATAGTTTTTTTGCTGAGAGAAGAAAATTTACTCTTGAAAAAATTTCCTATCTTAGCAAGAGTTTCTTTTACCTTGTCCATCAAACAACCTCTTTTTTATCGCTTTATGCCGAACAAATGCAGATAACGTCCGAAAAACGCCTGTTAAATGCTCATTTTTATAATTTCGTTGTAGGAATCCACAACGGCGTTTTTAACGTTCACGAGAAGCTCTGTGGCTACCTCCGCCTTGGTTATGTTGGCCTGTATCTGCTCTAAGCTGTCGGTATCGCCGAGCATAAGCTGCATAATATCCTCCTGCTTCTGCATATTGGCGTCTACCGCGTTGTTGAAGATGCCCGAAAATATATCGAAAAACGTGGGGGCAGCCGCGCTTTCCTCCTCCGAAGCGGCGGTCTCGGCGTATTCGTCGAATACTCTCGAAACCGAATCCAACGGAGTGATCGCCGATGAAATCGGAACTATAAACATACCGTTCTTCCTTTCTCAGTTTATCTCTGTTTATTCGCCTATCGTAAGCGCCTGCTGCGCCATTTTCTTCATGCTGTTGAAAATAGTCAGATTGGCCTTATAGGAGTTGGTCGCCTCGATCCAGTCGTACTGCTCCTCGGCTACGTCCACGTTGGGCAGGTAATAATAGCCGTCCTCGTCCGCGTCGGGGTGAGAGGGATCGTAGACGGGGGTCAAGGGGGTGGGGTCCTCCTCTATGGAGGTGACCACGACGCCGTGCCCCGAGTTCTGTGTACGGTCGGCAAGGCTCATCTCAAGCACGCTGCTGAAAGGGAGCTTTCCCGAGACCAAAGTGTTTGTTTTCCTGTGCACATAGTCTCTTATATTGAGGTTATCGTAGCCCCTGTCCTCCGAGAACACCACTATCTGCCTTACATAGGGAGTGCCGTCCGAGGTCCTGGTGGTGGTAGCGTTGCTAACGTTCTGCGAAATTATGTCCATTCGGAGCCTTTGCGCGCTGAGACCCGAAACGGCTATGTCCAAATTGCTGAGAAACGCCATAATGTATATCTTCCTTTCTCAAAGCTTATGTTCTGCTCATAGCGGTGCGCAGCAGGGTAAACTCGCTGTTCATCTGATTTATCAGCGCCTCCTGCAAAAGACCGTTTTTTACGAACAGAGCCTGCTGCGTGTCGGAATCGACGTTGTTCCCGTCGGGCTGGTCGTAGGTGTTGTCGTCGGTGTAAATATAGCTTGACAGGTGCAGCTCCTTCGTGTATTTTGCGTTTTCCGAAACGTTCAGCTTGTCCCTCAGTACGCCGCTGAAGTACAGGTACTTGCACTTGAAATTCGGGGTATCCTGGTTGGCGATGTTGTTCTCGATCACCCTTTGGGACCGATTTACCACCTCAAGCCCCTCCTCCAGTATACGGAAGCCCGTCGTATCAAAAAGAGCCATATCTCTTCTCCTTCCATAAATCTGACATATAAACAATTATACAACAATAAAAAGAAAAAAACAACCGCTTTTTTGAAATTTTTTGTAATATTTTGTGAAAATTTTATGTTTTTTCCGCAAAGTCGGGCTCAGAGCCGATCTGACGCTTTAAACGGATAAAAGCTTGTTCGTCACATCGACCGAAAATTTAACTTATTTTTGTGCATTTATACAAATTTTCGGCAATCATCGGTAGACCGAGTACCGCGCCGCCTCGGCGAGCCGCTTCAGCTCTCTGCGCTTGCGAACGATATCCGCCTCCTTGAAAACGTATTCCTTTTTCGGCGGTATCTTCTCAAATTCTCTTTTTGCGGCGTCCAGCGCCGCCGCTATCCTGCCGGGGTGCTCGAAATCCATGGGCAGACGGAGCACGCCCTCTTTTTTATAGGACTTCTCCGCCTCGTTGTACCACCACTTGTCAAACACGGGGAAGCCGTCCTTCACGTGATAGCCCAGGGCGTTGCTCTCCCCTTGATATATCCTTATTTCGCCTATTAGGATCAAATGCTTTTTTCTTTCGTCAAGATACGCCCTGTCGTAATTTTTCAGCGGTATGACGCATACCTCCCGCAGGACGGTGCGCTTTCCCGAAAGCGTATAGCTGCCCTTGTACTTGCTGAACACCGCCGCCCTGCGAAGCACCTCAAAATAGGTGTACCGCCGATTGGTCCTTATGCAGCGGTCACAGACGGCGCAGTATATCAGACAAAGCGCCATACCCGCAAGCACGCTCGCGCCCACCGCCGCGGCGCAGGAAAAAAGAAAATTCGGATCGGCGGCAAGCTTCATATTGAACATGAGCGCCCAGATTATCATCATACAAAACTGGGCAAGAGGGGTCACCGTCAGCACTATCGCCCGCGTTCGGCGCTTTATGTACTTTTCCGTGTAGGCGTGAAAATAAACGTTCATCGCGCCCTCCCCCTTTCCGTCTTTTCTCCGAGCGCGGCGTCGGATTTTTCCCTTTTAAGGTTATTATACTATATTTTGGGTGCGGTTGTAAAGAAGAAAAAATATACAGATAAGGTAAATTTTAACTGCCTCAAATTCAGTAACCCGAAAAAATTTTGCAATATTTTTTTAAATTTCAATATAACCCCTTGATTTATCCGAAAAATTAAGGTATAATTATTCTATGTCATATACGCTTTCGGCGTATTCGTTAAATTTTTCGCAGCAGCGGCAATTTTTTTGGCGATCATACACAGCCTTTAGGAGATTTTAAAACATGCTATCAAGAGAAGCGATACTCAAGCTTGACATTCTGACGCCCGACGAAACGCACGCCAGGATCATATCCGCCACCGGCAAACAGGTCACGCTGCAAAACAGCACTACGGGAAGAACGGATAGGCTTCTGATAATAAAGGGTCGGGGGCTCCCCGAGGTGGAAACGGGAAATTCGGTTGACGTTATCGTGCAGATGAAAAGCGGAGAAAGGGTCAAATACCCTTCTTATGTAACCGTTTCAACGGATTATCAGCTCAACGTGGTGATGAAGACCGCAAGCTCCCACATAATGGAGGAACGCCGCAGATACTACAAGGTGGATGCTGACATCAACTGCATAATCAACGCCGTAGAGCGCGGCGGCTCGAGGATAACCCAGGTCACGCCTCCCGTGGCACAGATAAAGGATCTCAATATCGGCGGGATATTCCTCTGCATCTGCGAGGAGCCGCTGCAAAAGGCGGATATCCTAACGCTCACCATTATGATGGATCAAAAGAACGTGGATATTACGGCGGAAATAATAAGGGTGCAGACAAACGCCGCGGGCGACGTCACGGGCTACGGCTGCCGCTTCCTCAACCTTACCCCCGCCATTGAGGAGACCTTTGCGAAATACGTGTTCAAGGTGCAGCTCGACAGCCTCAAGGACGAGGACGCTTGATCGGCGGAGACAGATGCCTAAGCCAAATAAAAATCAATTTTCTTTATATAAAAGAGGAAGGATCGATAAATAAACTATGAAACTGAAAACAGTGTTCAAAATCTTGATCGTTTCGTCAATAGCGCTGCCCGCGCTGATAGTCGGCGCGGTGGGAAGCGCAGGCTACGAAAACTTCTACGGCGAAATGGTGGCGAATGAGACGCCCTCCGTCGCTTACAGCGCCGCAAAGTCGCAGACAATATTCTTCGACAGATATTCCACCGACCTGGCGGCTATGGGACAGATGGAGATAATAAAGCGCGCGGCGGGCGGAGATTACAACGCCATAAAGGATAAGGTAGACGAGCTCCTCACCTCCCGCGTACAAGCCGACACCGCCCTCAAGGATATCATCATTATGGACAGCAACGGCTATTCGGTAGCCGCCGCGGAGCAAAGCTCCCTTTCGCAGACCTATAAGGATTTTGACAAGCTTTCGGCAGTGCCCGAAAACACCTGCTACATAAGCGATATTTCTTTCGACAGCTCCAAGTATGCGGACACCTCGAGCTATATTTACATAATAAGAGAAATTTCCACCGCCGCGGGCGGAAAGGGCTACATAGGCGCCGCCGTTGACACGATGCCGCTTTGCGTAAGCCTTAACTCGACCTCGTTTTTCAACACCAAGGGAGTTATCACCTTTATGGACTCCTCGGGCAACGCCCTCAACGTTAACGGAAACGCCGCAAGAAGCTCCGATTGGTCCGTACCCGCAAACATAACCGCCGATTCTCTCGCCAGCATAGGAGAAAACAACAGGTACGCAGCCTTTAACCAAAACGGCTATTACGGCGCCTACGGAAGAGTGGGCGACAGCGACTGGCTTTGGATCGCCTACTACCCTGCCTCCGCCGCTTCCTTTGACGTGTTCCCCGTGCTTATTGTCGGAATTATAGTTTTCGCGGCGTTTGTCGTAATAGACGCGGTCATAGCCTTCGCCATATACCGCCGCGCGATCACTCCGATCGGCGTCGTTACCTCGGTCATGGAGGAAATAAACGCGGGCGACCGTCAAAAGCGTCTGCCCAATTTCAAGGCATACGAGTTCCAGGTAATTTCCGAAGCATTTAACGCTCTGCTGGACGAATTTTACGTTTCGGAGGACGTGCACAGGACTATAGCCTCCCTGTCCGACAGTATGATGTTCGAGTGGGACCTGAACGAAAAAACGCTGTTTGTTTCCCAAAACTTCAAGGATACCTTCGATTTGGATTACGAAAAGGCGAGCATTTTCGACAACACCTTCCTGCCCTCTCTTATGAGCGAGGTGGACGCGAGGCATTTTATCAAGGATATGAACGCCCTTAACGAGGGCCTGCGGGAATACGTCGAAAACGAGTTCCAGGTCAAGACGAAAAGCAACACCGAAATATGGGTCAACGTAAAAACCAGCGCCGTCGCCAACAGAAGCGGCACGGTCATCAAGATAATGGGTATGGTGACCGACATCAACAACAAGAAAAAATCAAGCCTCCAGCTTTCGCAAAAGGCGAGCTACGACTTCCTGTCGCAGCTTTATAACAGAAGCACCTTCCTTAAGGAGCTCCAAAAGCTGCTCGATCTTAAGAGAGCGAACGAAAAATACGCCATACTGTTTATCGACGTGGACGACTTTAAGTTTATAAACGACCGCTACGGTCATAACGTGGGCGACGAGGTGATCAAGTACGTATCCGACACCATCAAGGAATGCGTCGGAAACGAGGGTATCGCGGGACGCTTCGGCGGAGACGAATTTGTGCTTTGCGTAACGGGTCAGGAAAAGGTGGAAAACTGCGACGAATTTTCCATGAGCATTATAGACGCAATGTACTCGGGCTACAACTGCGAGACTGCCCAGGTTATCCTTAACGTAAACGTAAGCATAGGCATCGCTCTTGTCCCCGAGCACGGAACAAACGCCGAAAAATTAGTGGGCGCGGCGGACGAGGCAATGTACTTCGTTAAGAAAAACGGCAAGTCCAACTATCATATTTACGACCCCGAGACCGCACCCGACCTCGACTTGGGAAACACGATAATCTGACGGAAAAGCTTCCGTGACGAAAAAAGAAAAAACAAAACACCGCAACGAGGCTGTATTCTTGTACGGTGTTTTGTCGGCTTTTGATACCATTTCCAAATAACGAGACGGTCAAAACAAAACGGAATGATATTATTAAAAGAAGGAGAAGCTTGAAGCAAACACTCCGAAAAAACGCTGTAAATTTCGGGATATCCGCTTTAAGCAAAAAAAGCTATGGCGAAGGTTATTGCCGTTACAAATCAAAAGGGAGGCGTGGGAAAGACCACGACATGCAGCTCGCTTTGCGGCTGTCTTACCGCGATGAACAACAGAGTGCTGGCGATAGACTTGGACCCGCAAGGGAATCTTTCGTTCAGCTTGGGCGCGGACGCGGACGAGTGCTACACCATATACGACGTATTCAAGGGAGCGGTCAACCTTTACGACACGGTCCAGCATGTGGGCTGCTGCGACGTTGTTCCCGCCAATATACTGCTGTCGGGCTGCGAGCTGGAGCTCACAACGGTAGGAAGAGAATATATATTGAGAGAACAGCTCAGCTCGGTGGAAAAAGACTACGACTATATCATCATAGACACTCCCCCCGCGCTGTCGATCCTCACCATAAACGCTTACACCGCGGCTAACGAGCTTATTATACCTATGGTGCCCGAGATACTTTCGCTGCAAGGCATCGCGCAGCTTAAGGAAACCATTTTCGCGGTCAAGAAGTACTACAATAAAACGCTGGAAATAAGAGGCATACTGCTCAACAAGTATAATCCCCGCCTTATCCTTACCAAGGAGGTGGAGGACCTGGCGAATATGATCGCGGAGCAGCTCGACACCGATGTGTTCGAGCAGAAAATAAGCAGCAGCGTGGTCATAGCGGAGGCTCCCGCCCACGCAAAGACCATTATGGAATACGCGCCCAAATCCAAGGCGGCAAAGGAATATATCGATCTGATCTATGAAATATTGGGAATGGAGAAGCCCGTAAGAGTGGAAAAGAAGCAGGGCAGAGGCAGACCGAGGAAGCACCCGCTTCCCGAAGAGCAGATATAATATATACTATTAACCGTTTCAACTCTGTTTTTTTCCTGCGTTGAAACGGTTTAAAAAGCAAGCGCTGAAAAGGAGAGCGGAGAGCAATGGCACGAAGCGCAAAAACCAAACACGTTCTTGATTTGGTAGGCACCGAGCCCGCCAAAAAAATGGTCTCCCCCTCGCTCCAGGAGCTAAAAGGCAAGCCTCCTCTCCTGACTCCCCCGCCGCCCCCCGTGCCGACCCTTGCGGAAGAGATGT
Source organism: Bacteroides sp. (assembly GCA_023663265.1). Classification (GTDB taxonomy): domain Bacteria; phylum Bacillota; class Clostridia; order Oscillospirales; family Ruminococcaceae; genus Ruminiclostridium_E. The sequence goes on along the minus strand of JAMPHV010000030.1, from coordinate 578 downwards.
CGGAGCTGACGGGGCTTCCTCCCGAGGAATTTATCCGCCCCTCCGAAAAAACCGTACAAGAGGAAAAGCAGCCTTTGCCGCAGCAGGGCATGACCTTTATAGTGGGCGAGCTGATAAACCGCGAGCTTGAAACGATAGTCAACAGATTTAATTTAGCCCCCACGGACAGCAACCTGTGGGAGCTGACCCGAAGCGCAATAGAAACGATCCGCCCCGAATTTTCACGAAACGGCGAGGAATACCTGGAAAAATGCGAAAAGCTCCGCCCGAGAGTGATAAAGGAAATGACCAAGGCGGCGGTGAGGATCGCCGCAAAGGATAAAAAATCGAAGACGTAAATAAAGGGGCTATAAAAAACTATCTCTAAATTTCAAAAAATTGATAATTGACAATTGACAATTGTCAATTATTATGACAAAATTTAAGTTTCACCAAAATTTCTAAACCAGAAATACTGTTTTTATGATTACGTTTAAGATAATGCTTAACTTTTATAAAAGTACCGATTTACTAATTCTTAAAATGCATATTATGTGATGTCCGCTTTTACTCGGAAGCGAGTGCAGTGTGCGCTCCCG
>JAMPHV010000002.1 GCA_023663265.1 Bacteroides sp. | reverse complement strand
TTCATAACTCTATTATACCATGCTTGTCAATACTTTTGAAAATTGATTTCCGTGCAAGATAACAGGCTTAATTTTTTTATGCCTTTTTTTGAAAAGGAGCGACGAAAAAAAGAAGTATATACATAATAATGTTATCATAAATAAATCAAAAAGTCAACTGTCTTGGCACGAAATGTATAAAAAAACGGCACGAAATGTAAAGAAATTTTTTACAGGGGGTAGTACCCAAAATTAAAGGTCTATATATTAACCAAGATTTACTTACTGAAAAGAAAAAAGTTAATGATTAAATTCTTAACTTGTACTTGTTTATTACCAAGTGCGGCTTTAATTGAAAAATCTTGATATTTTAAGCCCATTTTTCTTTTCAGAAGTGTAAATTTTAAGTGGAGGGACATTATGACAATTGGCGAAAAAATAAAGTATTGCAGAAATCACAGTAAAATCACTCAAGCTAAATTAGCGGAATTAAGCGGAATTAGCCTTGTTTCAATAAAAAGATATGAAAACGACAAAATGATGCCTACACTTCCGCAAATAAAAAAATTGGCAAATGCGTTGGGAATAGGTGCATTAGCCCTTACGGATACTTTCTTCGATAGCTTACAGGAATTGGAAACTTATGGGGATTTAATAAGACTGTTAATAATTTTTCGCAAGAACTGCCTCGTTCAGATAGACGGCAATCGTGATGATAACGGTCATATACTTCCTGCTACTGCCACATTCAAACTTAACCCAATAATTGGAAATTTCTTCTGCACAACTGAAAGTAATGACACGCTTGCTAAGGATATTTCATTTTGCTTAACTGACAAAAAAGTGTTGGATAATCTGCTCAAATGGGAAAGTGCCTATAATAAGTATGAAAATTTAATTAGCAACTACAAAAACAGCAATGATGAAAAATTAATTGCAGCTCTCAAAGAAAATGATGAAGTTTTGGGAAAAATAGAGTTGGAGCTTCAATATGATAATCGTATGTTATGAACAAAGAGAAAAAATTATAAGAGATGCAGCAGCTTTGTCCACATTGGACGCCGATCATCCAGCAGATGAGTGTATGGAACTTATACAACATACATTGACGGAAAATTGGAAGTGTCCGAAATCTCAATTATTTTAATTGCAAAATATAAATAGGGATATTCTAACAGCAGAAAATAAATCAAAACAACATAGACCTATGTTGTGCTACATATATCCGCTTTTATGTTTAGCCAAAACCACATAATTTTCTTTTCAGAAATGTAATTTGACCTTTTTATAAATTTTTGATATAATGGAGGCATACAAATGGGAATGAAACAATTGCAAACAATTACAGATATTTTCAGCGTTTGTAATACAGCAAAAAACACCATATATTTTTGCACCGATAAAGAGCCGAACAAACGATTTATAAGCAAACCGAACAGAATAGTTTATTGGTTTGCGCATACGGAAGGCGGTTTGCCATTGGCTGAGAAAATGAAGGCGCTATATGAAGCAAGTTTTAACAACAGCGTAGATTTTTATATTGAGTTGTTGACAGGTTGATATTGTGCTACATATATCCGCTTCTTAAAAATATCCCGAAAAATACAAAGTATTGTTATTTTGCCTATTGATAATTACACCATTTTGTGGTATAATGTCAATAGTGAGATTGGAACTAAGCAAGCCGAAAGGAGTTATTAAATTATGATGAAGGTAGAAATTGTACTTGATGAGGATAAAATCAGAGATGAGGGGGAATATGAAGTCAGTGAAATCAGGCGTTGTACTTGTATTCCTTTTGAAAGTCCGTATCTTCGCAGATTGAAAACCGATGACAATTCAATTGTATACTGCGGAACAGGGAGCAATCACGATTATACGCATTTGTGGAGAGCAAATGTGTCCCTTGTTGAAGATGATTGGTTTGTACATTATGTAAAAAAATGGATTTGGGAAGATGAAGATGGTCAAGAAGATATTCTTGATGGATTTTCAAAAAACAAAGTTGGAGCTTATGCATAAATGGTAAAAAAATATAAAGCAATAAATTTTGATTTAGATACTAAAGAACTAAAGAAAATATATACAAAGCAGACAAAAAAAGCATTCAATACTGCATATAGCGATATTGAGAAATTTATGCTTAAAAACAACTTTACCCATAGACAAGGTTCGGGATATATTTCAAATGAACCCTTATCCAATATTGATGTTGCGTTACTGTCACTAAAACTTAAATCAACTTTTCCGTGGCTTTTGTCTTGTTCTAAAAAAATAGATGTCACTGTTATTGAAAAGCAATTTGATTTAATTGAAGTTATGAACGGTAAAAATAAAGGCAATCCTGTAAAAGGGAACGTTAAAAACAACGTTTCAGAAATTGAAGGGCAAACTATTGAGAATAATCATTCTACGGGAGAAAAAGTTGCCACAGTCCCAAAAGAAGAATATGACGCTTTAAATAAGAAGTATAACGATTTACTTAAGGAATATGAAACTTTAATAAAAGCTAATGTTCAAAAAGCTGAAATTATCAATAAGACTAACTTAATACTTAACGAACACCTCAAATTAAAGGAAGAATTTAAAAAGGCAAAAGCGGAAACATTACAGCGAAAAGCGGAGCAGGAAAAAAGGAAAGGCGGTCTAAATGATAAGAGCGTTAAGGACAAACTTCCTGAGCAAAAGGCAAAGCCGCATAAGCCGAAGCGGTAAATATAAAAACGTGCTACATATATCCACATTTCTTTTCAGAAGTGTAATAAGGATAGTGTAGCATTTTTTATTGAAAGGAGCAGGTTGAATGAAAAAAGAAAGCACAAGAAAAACTTCACGGAAAAATACCAAAAAGAAACCGAGAGAGCATTTCACTCACCTCACCTTTAATGAAAGATTAAAAATAGAGGCTTGGGATAGAGCAAAAGTACCCGTTAAGGAAATGGCTGAAATGCTCGGAAAAGACCAGTCAAGCATATACCGTGAATTACACAGAGGTAAATATACAAGGTTAAACGGCGATGATTACACATTTCACAATGCGTATTCTCCCGATATTGCGGAAGAAAAGTACAGAGAAAATTTGAAAGCAAAGGGCGCTGCCTTAAAAATAGGCAATGATGTCGAATATGCAAATTATATAGAAGATAAAATAGTAAATGAAAAATATTCTCCCAAGGCGGTATTGGGAGAAATAGAGCGAAAAGACTTACGTTTTGAAACAAAGATTTCTTATACAACGCTTTACAGGTACATAGACGATGGACTGTTTTTGCGGTTATCCAACAAGGATTTGCCTGTAAAAAGGAATAAAAAGAAGAAAAAGTATAATCACGTGGAGCAGGTAAGACCGTCAAAAGGCGATAGCATAGAGAAACGCCCCGAGGAAATAGACAGCAGAGAAACCTTCGGTCATTGGGAAATGGACTGTGTTGTTGGTACTAAAACAACTCCAAAGGTTCTTTTGGTGCTGACCGAAAGAAAGACCCGCCGTGAAATTGTTCGTCTTATGCCAAGCAAAACAACCGACAGTGTTGTGAATGAGCTGAATAAACTTGAAAAGAAAGTCGGCAGCGAGCTTTTTAAGAAAGTCTTTTGCTCAATTACCGTAGACAATGGATCTGAATTTATGGACAATAAAGGAATGGAGCTGTCTGAAAACGGAGAAAGACGGACAAAAGTCTACTACTGTCACCCATACAGCAGTTATGAGAGAGGCAGTAATGAAAACCTTAATAAAATGGTGCGTCGGTGGTATCCAAAGGGAGAAGATTTTATGATGACCACCGAAGAAGAGATTGCCGCACTGGAAGAATGGATGAACGAATATCCCCGTGAAATCTTTGAATACGATACAGCAGCTTCGAGGTTTGATGAAGAAATGATGAAGCTAACGGGGTGAACTGCTGCAATTAAATAGGTTGACAGAATGTCAAAGAAAAAAGGCAAGCTTAGGCAATGCCTTAGTTTGCCATATTTAAAATTAGGATTTGACTGGTATTTATTGACTAATAATTATAATGACATTGGTAAATTTAATATTTTTTTCAGCGGCGTATTGTGCAAAATGCCGATTTTTGGCTTTATTAAAGGATTTTTGCATTTACCGCTTGACTTTCCCAAAATTTTTGTAAAAAAAGCATATTTTACTTTTCTTGAAAAAATTTGACATTTTTTCAGCATAATTTTGTAAAAAAGCTTGTATTTTTTTTTAATATGTGTTATTATAATAATGTAAATAATTTTTTATAACCTCTCCGCAGTGCGGATACGAAAGGAAGAACCTATTATGGCTGACGAGAAAATCACCAAAGCTGCCGAAAAGACGGCTAAGACCACCCCAGCAGCCGCAAAAGCTCCTGCTGAAAAGAAGACTGCGGCGAAGAAGCCGACAGAGAAGGCAAAAACGGCAAGAACCCCCAGAACCGCTAAAACGGCTAAGGCTGAAAAGCCCGCAAAGCCCACTGCCACAAGGACAAGAAAGTCCTCTAAGGCGTCCGTGACTCTTGACGATTTAACAACCGCTATCTGGAAAAAGCTTGAGAATAAGGATGTTAAGAATATTCCTTATGCGATCGCCATTCAAGTAAATGTTTTTGAGATAGGCACCTTCTACATCGCAGTCAATGCGGATCCCGAATACGACAAGCAGGTTATCCAGTCCGATTATTACCTTGCAGACGGTATCGTTGATACCTCCGCGGAAGAAATCAAGAAGATCGCTTCGGGCTCATATGACTTTATTGACGCCGTTAAGGCGGGTAAGTTCAATTATCGCGGCGACTTGAACAAGGGCGTATGTATAGCGGGACTTATCAAGTAAGTGCAAAAATCGGGAACCGTTTGTTTCAAACGATTCCCGTTTTTTTATTTTTCCGACAAGTTTATTTAAATGAGGCGGAAATAAGGTCTCCCTCTCTCAAACCGCCGATTATCACGGTATAACCGTCGATCGTCCCGCCTGTCGTAACGGGTGTTTGTACGCGCTGTCCGTTATTGACAAGATAAACATAGGCGTTCTCGCGCCTTGAAACGGCTCCCATAGGTACGGCAAGCACATTGTTCATTCTCCTTGTGGTCACATTTACGGTAGCCCAACCTGCCACAACGGCGTTCGGTGTATCGGTGAGCAGCTCCTCCAAAACCTCAGGCTCAAATCCGATGATTACGTTTTTACTGCTGTCGGCGGCAACCGGTCCCGATTGCGGAGCCTCAAAAAACATATTTTCCTTTGTATATTTCAAGTCAAATTTATAAGCGCCGCTTTCGGGAACGCTTATTACAGTTCCCTCGTAGCTGTTTCCCGTTAAGGTAACGTACACCTTCGCGCCTAACTTAAACTTGCTTTCTTCATTCTGCTTAACTCCCTCGGCAAGATAAGCGTATATCTCGTCGGGGTGAGCCACCGAGCATATATACGTGCCCTCCTCTATTTCCTGCCCCTCGGTAAGACCGGCGGCGTCCGAGATCACGCAGTCATAGGGAGCTCTGATCGTGTAGCAGTCTATCTGATACTGTATGCTCTCCAACATAGCCTTTTCGTATTCATATTCCAATCTTGCGGCTTCGGTGCCTAAGGCGAGATAGCTTTCATATGCCGACTGCGTCATTATTTCCTGTCTGCGGTAAGTATAATCCAGGGCGGAGCTGTCTATCACCGCTATTACATCGCCCTCCTTAAGCTCTTGATACTTTGAAAGATCATAGGAAACAAGATTACCGCTTGCGGAGGCGGATAATGCGTCCGAAAAAGCATAGCCGATAAACGCGCCGATCTTCTCTCCCGACGAAAGGTCCATTCTTTTTACCTCAACGGTGGTGTAATCATCGTTTTGCGTACCCTCGTAAATGGGAATATTTATCTCTCCGTTCACATCGGAAAAGGAACAAGCAGTAAGCGACAGAGACAGCAGCACCGCCGTTAATATTTTTTTGCAGCCTTTTTTCATTGTTGAATATCCTTTCAAAAAGGGATCAAAGCCTTTTTATCACCTCTAAGCACATTCTTCCGTTATGATACGGACATTTCCATGGATCAACGGTCGCCTTGAAATCGGCAGGCACACCGTTTTCATCGACCTGTGAATACCATTCCCCGCCCTGCCGCTTGTCAATAATGCTTTCCTTTATGTAATTCCAAACGGATTCGGCTATTTTCATGTACTCGGGATCATTGTACCTTTGATAAGCGTTAAGAAAGCCCACTACGCTTTCAGCCTGCACCCACCAAATACGCCATGTATTTATTTTATCGTTTTCCCGTTCGTTTAAGATCGAGCCGTCCTTGAAAGCGATTTTCGCGATATTGGCGGCAATTTTTTTATTCATTGAGGAAATTTTTTCGGTTGTCTCACTGTCTCCGATAATATCGCAGGCTCTGTCCAAAAGCCATGTAGCCTCGATATCGTGACCGTAGGAATGAATATCTCCGATAACGTTCATATTTTTATCGAAAAACACCAAAAGCTTGGAGCCGTCCTTGTCATATATCCTGTCATAGGTCAGCTCAAGCTGGAATTTCAGCCGTCGTAAAACCTTTTCGCTTTTGCTTACACGGTATAACTCGGTATATGCTTCGATAAGATGCAAAACCGTATTCATGGTTTTATCTGCCATTAAGCCGTTTTCCGAAAGCGCGTCGTTTTCTATGAGCTTAAATTCCCTGCTCTGCGCTTCAAGATAAGCCACCTCGTCAACACACCTTGCTTCCACCGTTTCAAACACGCTCATAGCCAAATCGAGGGCTTCTTTGCTTTTTGAGGCGTCGTAATAGCTTGACACAGCATAAATGAAAAATGCTTGGCAGTAGGTATGCTTCATTGAATCGTTGACTGTACCGTCGGCGTTCATAAGCCAGTAAACGCCTCCGTTTTTTCTGTCAACGCAGTAATTTTTCAAAAAATCAAAGCAGTGGCTCGCCTTTTCCAAATACTCCTTTTTTCCCAAAACCAAAAAACAGTTGGAATAAAACCAAAGTATTCTCGAATGCAGGATAACTCCCTTGGGCGCGTTTTTGTCAAGGTTAAGACAGTTATCCATAAATCCGTAAAAACCGCCTTTTTCATAATCGCAAAGGCTGTTCCAAAAAGGAACGATGTGGTTTTCGAGCTCGTTTTGTATTTCTGTTTTAAGCATTTCAGACAGCTCCTCTAATCAAATATCTTGTTCATCACAAGTCCTGTGGTAAGCTTGGGATAAAAATAAGTGGACTTCTGCGGCATTTTGTCTCCCGCCGCCGCGACCTCACCGATCTCTTCAACTCTTGTGGGGTTGAGCAGGAAGCAGCAGTTTGCCCTCTTTCCGTCAACCGCAGCCAAGGCCTCGTCCGCGCTTCTTGTATAGGTAAGGTTTATTTGGTTTGCCATATTTTCCTTGTCTATCCCGAATATCCTTTCCAAAACAAGGGTATGCAAAATGCTAACGTCAAGCTGTCTTAACGCCTTGCTGCCGTCGGGGAGCAGCTTATCCATAACGGAAATATCCCTAAGCTTGAGTAAGGTATAGTTATTATCGCCGACGAACATCACGAAAGCCTTTTCTCCGTTTTTATAAGCCTCTTCAAGACCTATCTCGCCCTTTTCCCTATTCAGATAGGGCGTTACCTCAAAATATTCTCCGCACCTTTCACAAACGGCGCTGTAATCAAATTGGGGCAGGTCTCTAACTATTCTGTGAGTAGGGAAAACTGCCAAACCGCTGTTTTCCGTATTGACCAGCATCATTGTGACATAATCGCTGCTGCCTGTCTCATCAAGATTATCCTCAACGTATTTACGATAATTTAAGGCGGTCTCGTAGCGGTGATGTCCGTCCGCAATGTACAGCTTCTTATCCGCCATTTTATCCGCGATCTCCTTAATTGCTGCCGGGTCGGTAAGCCGCCACATACGGTGAACAACATTGTCCTCGTCGGTAAATTCGCAGTCGGGTACGCCCTTTGAGGCGCCGTCTACCAAAGCGAACACCGAGCCGTCCCCGTCCGAATACAAAGAATAGATATGACTGAAATTGCAGCCCGCGGTCTTCATTAGATTAAACCGATCCGTTTTTGCTTTTGACAAGGTCTTCTCATGTGGGAGGATCACTCCCTTGCTGAAGGGCTCTAATTTTACCAACGAAATAAAGCCCTTTACCTTATGCTCTTTTCCCGAAACGGAAAACTCCATTTCATATATGTAAAGCGCTTCCCTTTCATCGCGCTTCAGTATTTCCTCCCTGATCCAGCCGCGGAGCGTTGAAGCCGCCTCGCGGTACTGTGTAGGATCATCGCTTCCGCCTACGACAGGCAGCTCGAGACGAATGATATTGTGCTCGTTTTTGTTGATGAGAGCATTTCTTTGTTCCTCGCCTACAACGTCGTAGGGAGGACAGCAAAGCTCCTTTATATTTCCTGCCTTTTCGGTATAGCAAAGCCCTTTAAAGGGTCGTATTTCTGCCATGGTATAATTTCCTTTCTTTTGTAAAAGATGCTATTGCTCCGACTGTACCTCGACATCCTCCGTGCTTGTGAGCTCTCCGATATCCACAGCCTCTTCTATGCTTACGTCTGCTCCCTCGGTGACCCCCTCGGTCGACAGCTCCTCGCCGGTGTTGTGCTCCAAGCGGTCAAATATCTCTTCCATCTGATCCTCCTCGATTTTGACCACGGTCTCGCGTATTCTTTTCATGGCATAAATATTTATGTAATGCCAACGCACGGCGCCCAACAAAATTTCATCGAAACCCGCGGCTTTTTCATCGGCTTTTTCCTCGTCGTCCTCTATGAGTCCCGCCGCCTTGAGCTTTTTATAAACGGGGTCTTCCTCGTTTTCTGTTTTAATATCCGAAATTCTTTCTATCTCCAGGGTATAAGGATCGAACCTAATTATCCTGTTTTCTTTCTTAAAGACCATGGTCTTTGTGCGGCTGCCGCCCGCGCCGATCTCCTCGGCTTGACGCAAAGCCGCGGGGCTTTTCCCGAGCGAATAAACGCCTTGAGTGTATGACGTACCTACGGTCATATATTCCTCCCATATCTCCGATGCTTTTCAAACAAACGATCACACAGCCTCGGCTTCCGCTTCGTTTTCTCCGTTTCCGTCCTCTCCGCTGCCGCCGTTATCTTCAACTCCGTCGAGTATCTCCTTAAGCTCCTCCTCGGGGGTGGGTATCTTGTCCTGCTCTTCCCCGCCGCCCGAATCCGTTCCGATCATTTCGGAAACGGTCTCGTCGGACTCAGCTTCGCCGTTTTCCCCGCCGATAACGCCTGCGGCGGTCAAATTGGCTATGATCAAAGCCATTATACCGTTAATATCAGCCTGTGCGGAGATATCGGATATATACCGACCGTAATCCGCGTACGCCTGTTTATTTTTCAGATGTTCGATAAATTCCGCGATCCGTTCGGGGTCGTCGCTCTCCAAGGCGAAAACCGCGTATCTAATAAAGGAAGCGAAATCGTCCGCCAGCCTAAAGACTGCGCTGTCATCATCGAACAGCCTCCTCCACTCGTTCTCCGCGACCTCTCTTTCCTTTCTGTAAGCGCCCGTAACCTCTCCGCTGTCGGGATTCACCCATATAAGATCGGTCTCTTCGTCCTCGCCGTGTTTATCGATCTGCTCCTGCAAGGCTTCCGCAAGGGACAGTCCCTCCTCGAGCGCGTCAAGAACATCGTCCATAAGTCGCGGAAGCTCTCCCGCTCCCACGGGAACACGAAGAACGCCCGTTTCCGCATTAAGACGGCTAAGGCAGTCTCTGCTTTTTTCGGCGTATTCGTCATAGGATAAGGCAGTTTTTTCCTCCTCGGAAAACGCATAAAGATAAGCCGAGGACCTAACGTACATATCGCTGAACTCCGCTTCCCTGTTTTTTTCTTCGTCAATGGGGAAAAGCGCAGATTCGGCTATCCTGCTGTAAAAATTCTCCGCGTCTCTGTCGTTTTTGGGCTCGGTCGCTTCGCTGCCGATGTTTTCGCTGCCGCCGATTATTATATCGGCAATTTCGTCCTGTGCGCCGTAAATGACGGGAACAGTGCCAATATCGGTTACTTTTATTCCCAGTATGGTATCGTAAACGCTCCCCGAGCCCTCGTTCAGCTTTATGGTGGAAACGCTCTGCCAGGGCATATCGCCTCCCGTGCAGTTGGTATACAGATACATGGCAAACGTGCCGTCGCCGTCGGTCTCTTTAACATAAGAGCTTTTGCTTGTATCGCCTATCGTACCGCTTAAATCTACAATACCGGAATAAGCGTTTACCGCTTGTGGACCTGTAGATAACATTATATCCATTTCAATACCTCTCTGAATGATTTTACGAAAAAAGGTTTTAGAGCTTATTATTATTTCTTGATTTACTCGTCCGCTCCGCAGCACTTTTTGTACTTCTTTCCGCTTCCGCAGGGGCAAGGATCGTTCCTGCCCACTTTCTTTGAGGAGGGGGTCTTAACGGGCGCGGCGGGCGAGGTCGGAGGCGTGGGGGAGGGATTAAGCACCTGCTGTCTCTGAGGCGGCTCCTCCTTGCGCACCTTAACGGTCAGTATCATTCTGACGGTGTCCTCGCGTATTGCGGCGATCATCTCGTCAAACATCGCAAAGCCCTCAAGCCGATATTCCACAACAGGGTCCTTCTGTCCCATAGAACGAAGATAAATGCCTTTTTTCAAATCGTCCATCGCGTCAATATGATTTATCCATTTCATATCGACGTTTTTCAGCAGTACAACGCGCTCTACCTCTCTCATAACGGGAGCGGTGATCTCCTGCTCCTTTGCCTCGTACAGCTCCATAATACGGTTTTGGAGAAATTCCTCGACCTTTTCCTTTTCCAGCTCTTCCCTTTCGGACTTTGTATAGCGCAGGTCGTCGGGAGTGGTAACAAAGCCCATAAGGCTGTCGCGAAGCCCCTCAATGTTCCAGTCCTCGGGTATGTCTCCCTGGCAGAAGAGGTCTACGGTCTCTGTAATATACTCCTTCATCATTGACTTTATACTGCCGCTTACGTCCTCGCCGTTAAGCACCTTCGCGCGCTGCGAGTATATGGTCGCCCTCTGCTGCGACATAACGTCGTCAAAATCAAGTACGTTTTTACGGATCGAGTAGTTTCTTCCCTCGATCTTTCTTTGGGAGGACTCTATCGTCTTGGTAAGCACCTTGTTTTCGATAGGCATATCCTCGTCGATACGCAGCGTTTCCATCATTGCCTGAATGCGGTCGCCGCCGAAAATTCTCATAAGGTCGTCTTCCATTGAGATAAAGAAGCAGCTTTCACCCGGGTCTCCCTGACGCCCCGCGCGTCCTCTGAGCTGGTTGTCGATACGTCTTGACTCGTGACGCTCGGTGCCGAGGATATATAAGCCGCCCGCCTTGCGTACCTCCTCTGCCTCGGGAGCGATCTCCTCCTTGAATTTATCGTTAAGCTCCTTAAACAGGCGTCTTGCCTCGATGATATTTTCGTCGTCCGTTTCGGAGAAGCCCGTAGCCTCGTTGATAAGCTCGTCCTCTATCTCCATTTTGCGCATTTTTGCCTTTGCAAGATACTCGGGATTGCCGCCCAGCATAATATCGGTACCGCGTCCCGCCATATTGGTGGCAATGGTGACGGCGCCCTTTTTGCCTGCTTGAGCTACTATTTCCGCTTCTCTCTCATGGTTCTTCGCGTTCAGCACCTCGTGCTTTATTCCCGTTCTCTTAAGCATCTTGGACAGAAGCTCGGATTTTTCTATAGAGATCGTACCGACAAGCACGGGCTGACCCTTTTCATGGCAAGCCTTTATCTGCTCGATAACGGCGTTGAATTTTCCGCTTTCGGTCTTGTACACCTGATCCTGATGATCCTCTCTTATTACGGGCTTATTTGTGGGGACCTCGATAACGTCCAGCTTATAAATGCCTCTGAACTCGTCCTCCTCCGTCATTGCGGTACCCGTCATACCCGACAGCTTATCGTAAAGACGGAAAAAATTCTGGAAGGTAATGGTAGCAAGCGTCTTGCTCTCGTTTTTCACCTTTACGCCCTCTTTTGCCTCGATAGCCTGGTGAAGACCCTCGTTGAAGCGTCTGCCGAACATCAAGCGCCCCGTAAACTCATCTACTATAATGATCTCTCCGTCCTTTACCACATAGTCAACGTCAAGGTGCATTATTCCGTGCGCCTTGATGGCTTGATTGATATGGTGCAGCAGCGTAAGGTTATCGGGATCCATAAGGTTTTCAACTCCGAAATGCTGCTCCGCCTTTTTTACGCCTCTCGGGAGAAGCGTTGCGCTTTTTGCCTTTTCGTCTATAAGGTAATCCCCGTCGTAATCGTCTTGATTTTCCTTGGAGTCGGTCTCCACCATCGTATAGCTCTTCAAGCCCGCGGCAAACCTGTCCGCTTTTTCATACAGATCGGTGGATTTATCCCCCGGACCCGAAATAATAAGAGGGGTGCGCGCTTCGTCGATCAGAATCGAGTCCACCTCGTCCACAATTGCAAAATTATGCTCGCGCTGCACCAGATCCTGTTTTCTTACCAGCATATTGTCGCGGAGGTAGTCAAAGCCGAACTCGTTGTTGGTGCCGTAGGTGATATCGCTGTTATACGCCTGTCTGCGCTCGGTATTGTTCTTACCGTGCACTATAAGCCCCACCGTGAGCCCCAAAAATCTGTGTACGCGCCCTATCTGCTCGCTGTCGCGCTTTGCGAGATAATCGTTGACGGTCACCACGTGCACGCCCTTTCCCGACAGCGCGTTAAGATATGAGGGAAGAGCCGCCACGAAGGTCTTGCCTTCGCCCGTTTTCATTTCGGCGATACGCCCTTGATGCAAAACGATACCGCCCAATATCTGCACGGGATAAGGCTTTATCGCTATAACTCGCCACATCGCCTCTCTGCACACCGCAAACGCGTCGGGCAGCAGGTCGTCAAGAGTTTCCCCCTTGGCAAGCCTCTCCTTAAGTATCGCGGTCTGCTCCTGCAATTCCTTATCGCTCATAGCGGCATACTTGGGCTCCAAGTCCAAGGTAGCCTGCTTTTGTCCCTCGATTCTCTTAAGCTCCTTTTCCGAGTAGCTTCCGAAAATTTTATCCATTAAGCCCATTTGTCTGTTCCTTCCTTTTGCGGGTTTTACTTGTTATTTTTTATATCTTATCGTCACGTGATAAATATTCTGTTTTATTATACACCATTTGAGCAAAAATGTCAAATGTTTGTTTCTGAAAAATTAGAAAAATTACTAAAATCAAAAGCTCCGACCGCGCTTCATATATAATTGCTCCCCCAACCGACTTTTGCCGAGTTGCATAAAAAATTAAAAGAAATCCTTAAAATTCCAATTTTTTTCTTGACAATTTTAGCATATTAAATTATAATAGTAAATGTCAATTTTTTATAAAGGACGCTTAAGCGTCGTAATACGTTCGTTTTTTGAACCGCTTTCGCTATTTTCACGGTGCGGCTCTTGACGGCAGAAATTATTTGGAGGCAACTAATAATGAGAGTTTACAATTTTAGCGCGGGTCCGGCGATGTTACCGGAGGAGGTACTTAAAAAAGCGGCTGATGAAATGCTTGAATACGGTTCCTCGGGTCAGTCCGTAATGGAAATGTCCCACCGCTCCAAGGAATATCAGGCAATTATCGATGCGTGCGAGGCTTCTCTGCGCGAGGTCATGGATATTCCCGACAACTACAAGGTGCTGTTTCTTCAGGGCGGCGCGTCCATGCAGTTCGCGATGGTACCCCTAAACCTTATGGTAAAGGGCAAGGCGGATTTTGTGGTAACGGGACAGTGGGCCACAAAGGCATATAAGGAAGCTCAGAGATTCGGAACGGCTAACGCGGTTGCTTCTTCAAAGGATAAAACCTTCTCCTACATTCCCGAGCTCGACGAAAGCAAATTTGACAAGGACGCGGATTATTTCCATATCTGCCTTAACAACACCATTTACGGAACAAGATTCCCCAAGCTTCCCGAAACGGGCAGCGTTCCCCTGGTAGCCGATATGTCCTCCTGTATTCTTTCCGAGCCCGTTGACGTAAGCAGGTTCGGGCTGATCTACGCGGGAGCGCAGAAAAACATGGGTCCTGCCGGTCTTACGGTGGTCATCATACGCGAGGACCTTATACGCGAGTTCCCCGAGGACAGCAAGGTGCCCACAATGCTTCAGTATAAGACCCACGCGGACAACGGCTCCATGTTCAACACTCCTCCCACCTATGCTATTTACATTCTCGGTCTTGTTCTCGAATGGATAAAGAGCAAGGGCGGTCTTTCCGCAATGAAAGAGATCAACGAAAGAAAAGCCAAAGTAATTTACGATTTCCTCGACAGCAGCAAGCTGTTTAAGGCGACCGTGCAGGGCGCCGACCGTTCCCTTATGAATATTCCTTTCGTAACGGGAAACGAGGAGCTGGACGCCAAATTTGTTGCCGAAGCAAAGAAAAGCGGCTTTTTAAATATCAAGGGACACCGCAGCGTGGGCGGTATGAGAGCCTCGATCTACAATGCAATGCCTGTCGAGGGCTGCGAAAAGCTGGTAGAGTTTATGAAAAGGTTCGAGCAGGAAAACGTATAACAAACAGAAGGAAAGCAGGTTTTTAAAATATGTTCAATATACAAACGCTGAATAAAATAGCCGCTTGCGGCACCGACTTAATGGATAAGTCTAAATACAACATAGGAGACGACGTTGCAAATCCCGCCGCCGTACTTGTGCGCTCCGCTTCCATGCACGAAACGGAGCTTGGCGACGAGTTGATAGCCATAGCAAGAGCGGGCGCGGGAACAAACAATATTCCCATTGACAAGTGCAGCGAAAAGGGCATAGTCGTTTTCAACACTCCGGGAGCCAACGCAAACGCCGTAAAGGAGCTTGTTTTGGCGGGCTTGCTGCTTTCAAGCAGAAGAATACCCGCCGCAGTCGATTGGGCAAAAACCCTTAAAGGAAAGGGCGACGAGGTAGGAAAGCTTGTCGAAAAAGGAAAGAGCCAATTTGCGGGTCCCGAGCTTAAGGGCAAAAGGCTTGGCGTTATCGGTCTCGGCGCTATCGGCGCGCTGGTCGCCAACGCCGCCGTCGGTCTCGGAATGGACGTATACGGCGCAGACCCGTATCTTTCCGTTGTAGGCGCGCTTCATCTTTCCACAAAGGTCAAGTATGTAAAATCCAACAAGGAAATATTTGAAAGCTGCGACTATATTTCTCTTCATGTTCCCTTGACCGCCGATACCAAGGGTATGATCAATGCGGAAGCTATCGCCTCGATGAAAAAGAACGTCCGTATCCTTAACTTTGCCCGCGGCGACTTGGTTGAAGACGCCGCCATTATCGAGGCGCTTAAAAACGGCGGTATGGCGGCATATGTGACCGACTTCCCCACTGACGCGCTTATTGGCGTAGGCGGAGTTATCGCGCTTCCTCACCTTGGAGCGTCCACTCCCGAAAGCGAGGATAACTGCGCGGTAATGGCGTGCAACCAGCTTATGGACTATATCGAAAACGGAAATATCACCAACAGCGTAAACCTCCCCAACGTATCTATGGCAATGACGGGCGACGCCAAGGTATGTATTATCCACAGAAACGTCGAGGGTCTTATCAATAAGATATCCGCCGTGACTGCCGAGGCTAAAATAAATATCGAGAATATGGAAAGCAAGTCCAAAAAGGACTACGCTTACACCGTTCTCGACGTTAAGGGCAAAACCGACGGCTTAGCCGACAAGTTTGAAGCGATCGACGCGGTTTTGTGCGTTCGCATTATAAAGTAAATAGAAAAATCAGCGGGCTGTAAAAAAACACCCCCGAAAAAAAGACCTACAATCTTTCCCCAAAGGGTTGGATTGCAGGTCTTTTTGTGAGGTGATTGATCATATTAACCTAAATCAATATCCTGTATTAAAGGAATACAAGACAGGTCGTTCGGAATATGACCGAAAAAAACTCTTAAAAGTCGTACTGTTTGCATTTATGGAATGTTATGTTTTTTAATTACCTCGTCATAGCAGCAATCGCCGTCGGAGAGGTCGGAATGACGAATAAATTGAACGTATTTCGTCAAGCAGGAGTACACGTGCTCGTCCGTCTGGCAGAAGATTTTGCAAAACTCGCGGACTCCGTAATGCTTGAACATTTCAACGTACATGCATTTCGAGACCTTATATTCGAACTTATCGTCGGTCACGTTAAAATAATCAAACGTGACGCTGCCGTCCTTGACGCGTTTATCGCGGTCGGAAATGTTCCACTTTTTTGCAATCTGAAAGCTGTTCGGCAGGATATTGACGCATTTTCCCAAAATATCAAAGAATTTCCTTCGCGACCCAAATGCGGAATTAGCGAATTCAACGGTTTCGCCGACGGAAATTCCGGGCTTGTATTCCCGCAGCTCCAAACACATTGCAATGACCGCATACACCATTTTTGTGTTGATCATGGGATAGATGTTGTGTTCCCGATACGCGTCGGAGGAATACATTTCCTCCAGTCTGCGGCGGTATTTCGCAGTTTTTGCATCCGTTTCCGAAAATCCGTATTTCTTCAAGCCTTTCGCAAAATTTTTCGCATATTTGTCAATCGTTTTCTTCATAAAATGCACCTCCTAAATTATTCAGCCACCCGACGATCTCCGCCTCCGATTTCACCAACGCCGCCATACATTCGGCTCTGTGTTTTCCGAAGCTCTTATAAACCAGCCCGATAAGCGGTATCATTCTGAAAAGCTTCCTCTCCCGCTCTCTGTTCGGCATCATTCCCGTCAAATGGCTGACGTTCGGGAAAATGACAGCCTTAAAATCGCAGGAATAATTTTTATTTTCGAGATATTTTTTAATTGCATTTACCGAATATTCCGAATCCCACATTTCGTCTGCGCCTCCTGCTATAAGCAAAATTCGGGCATTGGTTTTTTCATAGGGAATAAACGATGCGCATTCGCGGCTTTTATCTTGATAAGCGTTATGATAAGCAGTCCACATTCCCGTCACCTTATGGAAAGCGGCGGGGTGCTTTTGATATTTCATTGCTTTTACCTTGGAAAAATCTGCGCTGACAAAGGGGATTTCCTCGCCGCGCCAAGTAGCGACACTGTGACCCGTCATATGTTTTTTATCCGCCGTTGTTCCCTCAAACGGAACGTGCGTGGGAGACACCAAAATCACGTTCTCGATACCGCCTGCATATACGGCGGTAAGCGCTGCGAATATTGAACCCATAGACATTCCGTAGGTGCTTATGTGTGTAATTTTTTTCGTTTCACGGAGATAATTTACGGCGTTTTCAAACATCTCGATCGGACATCTGTCAGGCGAATTAGGCAGTCCCTCCGAAGCGAACAGCGACACGGATAATCCGATCAATCCGTAATCGGCGAACCGCTCCGCAATTTTTATGCCGGGCAGAATGCCCTTCTCCCCGCCCATAATTACAACAACAGCCTTGTCGGCTTCATTGTCGGGTTCAGCCATATGCCCGACAAATCCGTGCGTTTTCATGTTAAAATCAGAGTGTTTCATAACTCACCTCGATTTATGGCTACTCTATCCCGTAAATTATACCTTTTTTGAATGAAATAAATATCGGCAGTACCGCTGCGAAATTCAAAAAACCTCCCGCCGTAATTAAAACAATCTCCGTTGAAATTCCGCAAAAAAAGATATGAAAAATCCCGATAATTCCGCCCGCAAATCCCGCTAACATCAGCGTTCCGAAGCCCAGATTTTTTTGCAGCCGCGTAGAAATTCCCTTTTCGCGTATCTTATTTAAATACGAAATATAAGCTGCGCCAAAAATCACGCAAATTAAGTCAACTAAAATTGCAAAATCCAAGGCAGCATGAAATCCGTTTTTGCAGAGAAAAACAATGCCCGAAACAAGCTGAGAAATCCACCCGACATCGCTTATTACTGCAAGAATAAAAAATGGGATATTCGGCAGCATGATCGTGTATCGAACGCCCGCACGCCCCTCAAACTCGAGCTGACGGATATGTTCGTTCGTTTCGGCTCTTTTTTTACGAAAAATATCTTTTAAATTATTCATAAGCTCACCCTTTTCATAAACTGTTATCTTGTCTCAAGTTCTCCTATGCTTTCGCTTGGAAATTAAAATTCCGCCAACCATAAGGATTACAGCCAAGCCTATTACCATCAGCATTTCGGGATAAGCCGCCATAATGCTGCCCGTTTCCTGCATTCGCTCTATACCCGTCGCAATCCAGCGCTGAGGACAGAAATTCGCTGCGATTTTCATAGCGTTGGGCATTGTGTCATAGGGAAACATAACTCCCGACAGCAGACCCATT
Source organism: Bacteroides sp. (assembly GCA_023663265.1). Classification (GTDB taxonomy): domain Bacteria; phylum Bacillota; class Clostridia; order Oscillospirales; family Ruminococcaceae; genus Ruminiclostridium_E. The sequence continues at coordinate 48,248 of JAMPHV010000002.1, read as the reverse complement.
GGCATAAGGATCGCGCTTCCCACGATCCACAAGCTTTCTTCTTTTTTCAGCAAAGAGGACGCAAATACCATCATGCTGACGCTGAGCAGGTTCGTGAAGAACATCATAAGCAGAAATCCAAAATCATTTTTCAACCCGAAATCAAAGCGTGCGATCTGCGCAATCGCAAAGAATATTGCCGAACCAAGACAGGAGAAGAACAGATATGCTCCTGAAACCCCAAGTATGTATTTTCCCGTTCCTACGCCGCTCAAAAGTATCCTGTCACGAATACGGTTGTTCTTTTCGTTAATAAGCAGCGCTCCGACCAGCGAGGACGCCGTCAGCGTCTTAAAAAGCATAAAAGGAAGCAGATTCTTTACCGAGAGCGTTTTCTTCGGGACCTCGTTCACGCTCACCTCCGATTCAACACCGTCATCATTTACGCTTTTCAGCAGCAGCTCGACTGATTCATATATTTCGCTGTCGGAAAGTGTTGTAACAAGGATCGGTTCGTCTAAAAAGACAGCCATTTCAACATTGCCGCCGATAAGCTTGCCTTGAATTTCATCTTCATCGTATTCGTATATCTTAAAACCCTCCACGTCTCGGAGAGCGGAGATATATTTCTCTCCTGCGCTGTCGAGATTGTTCACAATGCCGATATTATGATCGTTCGAGTATGGCAAAAGCACCGTCATAAGAAGAAACAGCACAGTCGGCATAATTGTTATGAATTTTACAAACTCCTTGTTGCGCAGAAGATATATCGAAGTGTTTCTGATAATGTTAAGCATGACGCACCTCCTTATTCTTTTTCAGCGTAAGTGCAGCGCAAACGATCGACAGCACCGCAAGCACCGCTATACTGTAAATGGTGTTCTTGTCAACGATGTCGTTATGCAGGCTGATGAGCGCTTTATTTGTCCAGTAAAGCGGACTCAGCTTTATGATGTAATTCATAATCGGCATATTCTCCATAAGATATGCCGGCGTTATTGAGCCGCCGAGATAACCGCATATAAGACCTACCATCAGTGAAGCGTCCTGCGCAACGGCTTTGCTCTTGCAAAACGTTCCGATCATTATACCCACTGAGGTCGAAAAAATCGCCAAAAGCAGTAAGACGGTGAAGATGAGCAGAAGATTTCCGTCCCATTCAACGCCGATCACAAAACTCGAATAGAGATATACGATTATAATTTCCGCTATTCCTCCGCAAATCGAGGTCAACGCTTTTGCGAACAAAACGCCGCCTTTGCCCACGCTCGAGATCCCGATACGGATATCCGTTCCAAGCTCCTTTTCTTCAATTATGCTCATTGAGGTGAGAAACGCCATAAACAGTATGATAAACGCCGCAGCCGCAAAGGTATAATAAATCTTTGAGGTGGTTTTTTTGATGTTCATATTGTTTTCGATTACTGCGACCTCGTCCGATAAGCTTTCATAGCTGTCAGACAGCTGTAAAAACATACCTCGGATAATTTCACCGCCAACAGGTTCGTTAAATTCCGAACGAAAATAATCAAATCCATCTGCGGTTATATCTATCACGGCAAAGGCTTTGCTTTGCTCAACACCTGATCTGGCAGCTTCGAGGTCGTCCGTTTCCTCGAAAGTCACTCCCGTAGAGGAAGTTATTTTTCCCGAAATATCCGTGAATTTTTCAAGATGCTCGGCGTCTGCGTTTTTTGTATAATAAAATATCTTGCCGCCTTCAAATGTTTCATAGTCGCCGGCTATGTAATTCTCTAAAGCGAAAGAGAAAAAAGTCACAAAAATGATAGGCAGCAAAAAAAGGAAAAGTATATTTACTTTGCTGCTGAAATATTTTTTCAGTTCTTTAAGTATAATTACGCTCATACCGTCCCCCTTAATCTCTAAGGTCTGTGCCTGTAAGCTGCAAGAATATCTGCTCCATAGAGGCGTCGCTCATACCCGCCTTGTGCATGATCTCGTCCTTTGTTCCGTCGGCAACGATAGTTCCGTGGTCTATTACCGTGATTTTTGAGCAAATATCCTCGACCTCGGGCATATAATGAGTGGTATAAACGATAGCCGCGCCTTGACGGTTAAGCTCCTTGACGTTCTCCATAATGCGGTTGCGGGACTGCGGGTCGATGCCTACCGTCGGCTCGTCCATTATGATAAGCTTTGGAGAATGTGCGATCCCGCACGCCATATTAAGTCTGCGTTTCATACCGCCCGAAAACTCACCCGATTTCTTGTTCTTTACATCGGTAAGTCCCACGAAATCCAAAGCCCAAGCGACCTTTTCTTTAAGCTCTGCTCCCTTAAAGCCGTAGAGGGCGCAGAAAAAACGAACGTTTTCCGTCGGCGTAAGCTCGGGATAAATCGCCAGATCCTGCGGAACATAGCCTACATTTTTATTCCATTCTTTGATACTTTTACCGCCGTCGAAAGTGATTTTGCCCTCGTATGAAAGAAGACCCAAAATGCAGTTCATTGTTGTGGATTTTCCGGCGCCGTTCGGTCCTAAAATTCCGTGAATTTCTCCCGCCTTAACGGCAAGGCTTATGCCGCCTACTGCGGTAAAATCACCGTAGCTTTTCTTTAAGCTGTGAATCTCCAAAATATTCATAAAACTACTCCTTTTCTTTCATATATCATAGCAGATTCCTCTATTTTGAGCCTTTATCGTTCAGAGCTTCGGGGGATTTATCTCCAACATACCAATATTCGCATTTTCCGTCGCCGTCGGAGAGCGTGCTGTGGCGGATCAGCTTCGCATGGAATTGCTTTGCGACAACCTGATCCGACGTACACAAAAGCGGCAGCACGTCCATGTAACCGTGCTTTTGTGCGAACTCGTAAAGCGGACAGGTGTCCAGCGTGAAAGCGATCCCGTTCATGTGATCATCGGGATTTATCCGTACCTTCCATGTGTTTCCCCAGACATTTCCACGCCTTTTATCGACCTGCTTTTTGTATTTTTCGAGGAACGAATAAACGAGCTTTATCAGCGGCTTTTTATTGTAAAATTTATTGAAGTCGAATTTATTCATAAGTGCGAATTTTTCCGATATCGCCTCGTTGAGCAAAACGTCGAAATCCTCGGCTGTGAGCCGCCTGTCGAGCGCCTCGTAAAACGCGCAAACCGCATAGCAAAGCGTGATATTCGAGGACATCATATTCACATTGCCGCCGAGGTCTCCCTCCTCGGAGAGCCATTTATTGTACAGTTTTACGACCTTGCTCCAACGCCTTTCGACCTCGTTTTCGGGGTAGCGTGAGCGCAAAAAATTCACCATCGCGGGACGCAATTTTTTCAGCGTTTTATCGGGCGGAATTTTCACGTTGTCCGACTCGGCATTTCTGACCACGCAGTGCAGCCGAAATCCTTTCCGCACCTCGTAGCGCTCCAATGTCATTCCGCTTAAATCGCAAAGCCGCTGAATGTCCGCTTTTGTGTAAACGTGAACGTCGCCCTTGCGCAAAACCCTGTTGACGACCGGAATTTCCACGCAGTTGAAAAACCACATCAGCAAGCCGCTGCTTGACGCCATATCCCTTAAAATTAACCTGCCGCCGGGGCGCAGCACTCTATGCAAGCTCATAAAGAATTTTTCGGGGTTTGGATAATGGTGGAAGCTCATCGAGCAGGTCACCACGTCGAAGCTGCCGTCTGCAAACGGCAGATTTTCGCAGTCTCCCGCAACGAAATTTACGCCGTCCAGCCGCTTTTTCTTCGCCGTTTCAATCATCTTTTCCGACAGGTCGATCCCCGTGTAATTTTTCTCGGGGTAGTCGCTCTTGAACAAACTCAGCATCGCACCCGTGCCGCAGCCTGCGTCCAACAGGTCGTTGAACGGCTCGCTTATCGTCTCCGCCAGCACATCGGGGTAATCCTTGCGGCACATATTGTAAACGCTCGGGTCGTTGTCGTCGAATTTTGCCGCCGCTTGATCGAACTCTTTCAAAGACAATTTTTTGTATTCTTCACTCGTTATGGAATCCTTCTTTTTTGCGAGATGATACAAGGCGATCGCGCCGATGCCTATTCCGCAAACCAGTGCCGCTGTCACAGCTTTTTTGTTTGTACGCATTTTTTTACCTCCTGTTTTTTATCATTGTTTGCCTTGTGTGTATTTTTCACAGTTCGTCCAAGCTGTCAAATTTATGAGCCAACCCCATTATTGTATAGAAAAGGACGGTCAATGCTCCGAACAGCAGAAAAACCTGTATAACATTTATTTTTAATACCAGCGCCGAGCATAAAAAGGAGCCTATCGGCATTGACGCCTCCATTATAGAGCCGTGCAGACCGCTCACCCGTCCCATTGCCTCCTTCGGAACTGCCTTCATCATACAGGAGCCGTCGATCACGTTTAAAATGCCGCCTCCCACGCCTACAAAAAACATACTTAACGTCAGCAGGATCATAGCCGCTGCAAAAATTTCCACAACAGCGGTAATATACATACAAATTATCGCTATGCCCATACCTATTCCTGCGGCCATATCTATTTTTGCCTTGGAGAAATTGATCAGCTTCGGGGCGACCGCCGCTCCCGTCATCATTCCTACTATCATCAATATTTTTATGTAAGAAAGTATCTCAGGGCCCATTTGCAGATAATCGCTTACATAAGGCGTTTGGAATGCGGATAACGGCATAAGCCCGAAATTTATGACTATCCCTATCAGCGTAATTATTTGCATGGTTTTATTCTTTTTTAAAAACAGCACGCCCTCCTTAAAATCCGTAAAAATTCGGCGCAGATAAATTTTCTTGTTTCCTTGTATATCCTTTACTTTCATAGTCGAAATAATCACAGCCGAAACGGCAAATGTAACCGCATCTATCCAAAGGACGCCCGCAGAGCCGATAAGTGCGATCAATCCTCCCGCAAGCACAAAGCCGACCAACTGTGAAACCCGCGACAGTGAGTAGCTTGCCGCTTTTCCCACCGTGTAATATTCCGATTCCAATATCATAGGAAGTACGGCATTTCCTGCGGGCATACGAAAGGCTTCCACTGTGGACGTGCATATTGTTAATACCGCAATAAGCAGCGGCGTTAAAAGTCCGCCCGAATAAAGCAATATAAAGGCAGCTACCAGCATAAACCGCAAAATATCCGTTATTGCCATTAGATTTTTCTTCTTAATTCTGTCTGCCAATGCGCCCGCAAAGGGCTGAAGCAATACGGTGGGGATATAATTTATGCCTATGATAAGCGCCATCAGCGATTCGCTTCCCGTGATCTCGTACATTATCCAAGAATAAGCGATAACATCCAGCGAATCTCCGAAACGGCTTATCAGATCTGCAAAAAGAAGCTTTAAATACTGTTTTTGAGTTTTGAGTACACGGTATTTTTTATGTTCCACTGTTATCTTCCTTTCCGCAAAAATTTACTTTTTTGAAAAATGAAAATCACAGCAATCTCCGCCGCAGCCGAGCGATGTTGTCCGACTGAATTTCATCTTGTTAAGTCCGCCGTAGGTCACATCGTCCACGTCGCAAAACAATCTGCATAATTCGGGACAGCCGTTTTTGGCGCAGGAATCGTGCCACAAGCATTTTGTAATGGTTACGTCGAAGTATTTTTCGCTGCGTTTCTGCGTGCTTTCCCACAAATCGCTCGTCCGCATGACTTTGAGGAATATTTTTCCGTAGATGTTAAAAAATCCCGGGACTTTTTCCATTCTTTTCATTGAGCCGTTTTTAGCGGCGCCAACGACATTTATCATATATTTGCGGACGATATTCAAGGCAGCGTCTTTTTCGGATTCAAGCTCTGCAAGAGCTTTATACATAGCTATTACGGGCATGATCGTTTGTGTCAGCGTTTTCATTTGGCTTTCGCTTTTTTTGTTTGTTCGTTCGATAAGAGCGCAAAAGAGCGCTTCTTGTTTTTCAAAAAGAATGTTGCCTTTTTCTTTCCCAAATTCTTCAGCAAAAAATGCTTTTATTTCAGCCTGTCGTTTGTTATTCATTGCTGCTCCTTTACATCAAATTAACTATCCCGATAAGCCCCATCATTCCCAAGCCCAGAGACGGCATTACTATGCCGGGCAGGTCGTTGAACAGCTTGGGATTTATCTTCCGCATAGTCACGCCGATGAACATAAACACTACGGGATTTAACAGCGCGAACCACATCGGCACGGAGAGATACCCCGCCAAAACCGCGATAGCGCCGCATATGCACGGTATCATAAGCGCGAAATAGCCGAGGAAAAACGGTATGATGATCGCCTTGTGGAACGCTCCGAGAGTTTTTTCGGCGAGCACGAAATTATTTTCCTCCATTATTTTTTTGTAAATCACGGCTTGCAGGCACAGCACCGAGTGAACGAAAAATCCGCCGATAACACCGATATAGCCGCATATCTCCATAACGGAGGCAAGCACCGCACTCGGGGGGCGTATCTGTTCGCCGAGCGAGAAAATCCCGAAACCCACAAGAGCGTCGCCGAAAAACGCCGCGAGAATAGACGCACCGAACCGCCAATAAGCCATTTTTATCCAGTTGCTGTCGATCATCTTTGTCTTGCCCAGCTTTTCGTTGCCTTGTCCCTTGAAGTCGAACAATACGTCGCCGACTGCGCATAAAACGCCGCCGAGCAGTCCCATAATTGAAAACGTCATATTCATGAAAGCACCTCTCGTTTCTGCTTATCCTAATGCCACATCAAGCGCCAACTTATGGTTAGCGTTAGCTAACGGATAGAAACATTATAACATATTATAATCTGTATGTCAATCCACCCAACGGATATTTTAGTTATTGATTGTGAATAAACAACATTTAATGAGTCTAATCGTTATATAGTTTTGCATAAAATTGAGTTCCTGTCCCGCATTCTGGATATCCAAGAAACGTTCCTCGGCTTTTCGAGCGATGAACAGCGAACGCAGATCGGACAGTATTCTGCCGAGGGGCTGTTGAAAACGTTGGATTACATCTATGAGCATTTCAATGAATTTCGGCTGCTGCTGGACGCTTCTTACGAAACGCGGTTCCAAAATTTTATCGACAAGCTCATATCTATTGAAGAAGAATACACTTATCATCATGCGGGATTTCTCGCCATAATCGGGGATAAATAAATCAATAAGACCGCATTTGCGGTCTTAAAATAAAGCAATAAGTTAGCTTATACTAACACTAATAAGGAGGAAAAGAAATGCGAAAGAAAATCCCGTGCTAAGAATTTGGGAGCTCGGACAGGACGAGCACGGTACGCTTATCCGTGCGGTTTTTGGCGCAATTCATCGGCGCAGCACTCGGAATGCTGCCGTATTTTGCGGCGGCTCGGATCGTCGTGCAAATGCTCTCAGGCGAGCGTGAAATTTCCGCGTATTTACTGTGGTTGGTGTCGGGCTTGGCGGCTATGCGGTGCGAATACTGCATTACAACCTCGCACTGGTAACCTCGCACAAGGCGACCTTCTCTGTGCTGAAAACTGTTCACCAAAGGATACTCGCCAAGCTGCCGCACCTACCGCTGGGAACTGTCGCAGATATGCCAAGCGGACGTATGAAGCAGATCATCGTCGATCAAGTGGACGCTATGGAGACAACGCTTGCGCACTTATTCCCGAAGCTTACCGCCAACATCGGCGGACCGCTCCTGATCGTCGTTTACCTGTTAGTTCTCGATTGGCGAATGGCGCTGCTGTCGCTGGCAACGATCCTCGGATGAAGAAGTGCCAATTCCCGATGTCGATGGGTTATGCGATAATTCCCGCAACGCTGATAACCGTACTGCCGTTCGGGTGGATATTTTACAGTGCGGGAACGCTCTCCGCAGACGTTTTCATCACCTGCGTGATACTGTCGTTGGGAGTTGCCTCTCCGCTTATCGCAGCAATGGGCCTTGTGGATAATCTCGCACAGGTCGGTACGACCGTTGCTGCCATTGCCATCGACGAGCTTCTCAATGCCGAGGAACAGCATCACAAAAATGATGAAATTGAATTAAATTCAGCAAATATCGAACTTGAAAGCGTACGTTCAGCTATCGTGACGGCAAAAATATTCTTGATAATGTGAGCCTTTCCATTCCCTCGGGAAGTATGACGGCGCTTGTCGGTCCTTCGGGTTCGGGAAAGTCCGCTATTGCGAAGTTGATTGCGTGATTTTGGGACGTGAAGGACGGCAGTGTAAAGATCGGCGGCACAGATGAGAAAAATATTCCTTTAAAACAGCTTTACGGAGCGGTTGCGTTCGTTTCACAGGATAATTACTTGTTCGATGACACCGTCCGTGAGAATATCCGCATGAGGCGGCTTTCCGCAGCGGATAAAGAGGTCGAACAAGCCGCCGAAGCGGCGGGGTGCGGCGAATTTATCCGCACCCTTGAGAACGCCTACGATACTAATACTATTTCCAAATACAAAGATAGACAAATGAGCTTATCTATCGCAGCGAAAAATATGCCGGCGCCGCCAAGGCTGTGCTTACCAATGCGGTTTTCAGTCTGTGGATCGCCGCAAATTATATGCTGTTCTTTTTTGAAAGGGATACGTTTCTCGCTTCCCGTGCGGAATCCGTGGGACAGGAATTTGCCGACACGATAGATAAAATGCTCCCGCCGTGGACGTTTGCGGTTTTAGTTGCAGTGTGCTTTGTATGCGGAATTATCGGCGGATTGTTGGGCAGAAAAATGCTTTCCAAGCACTTTAAAAAGGCGGGGATCGCATAAATGAACAGCATATTTCAAGCGGATATTGAAAACCGAGGGCTTGTTTTCGATCCACGGACAAAGCTCTTTGTAATGATCACGGTATGCGTGTTCGTTATCGGAGGCGTCGGAGCGGAATATACTCTGTGGATATCGAGGATAATGGGATTTGCTCCCATCGTCCTTTTGTTTACGGCAAGGCAATGGAAAAAATCCGCTTTATACGGCATAGCATACTGCGGGCTTGAGATAGTTCAGACCCTTTTCTTTGTTAACGTACAAGGAATATGGCAAAGCCTGCTCACCGTAACGTTTATAGTATTGATGCGGCTTATGCCCAGTGTTATTATGGGAGCGTACCTTCTTGCAGCAACAACCGTCAGCGAATTTATTGCGGCAATGGAGCGAATGCATATACCAAACGCCGTTACAATACCAATGTCTGTAATGTTTCGCCTGTTTCCCACGATTATGGAGGAATTCGGCGCTATAAATTCGGCTATGAAAATGCGTGATATTCGCATTGGAGGTAAAAATGCCGCCAAAATAGTCGAATACCGTATAGTTCCGCTTATCGTCTGCTCCGTAAACATCGGAAACGAATTATCTCAAGCGGCACTTACAAGAGGGCTTGGCTCAAAGACCAAGAGAACAAATATCTGCGAAATAGGATTTCATACTAATTCCAAATAAAATTATGGACAAAATTTTATAGAGTCCATAATTCTATTTGGAATTACACCCGAAGCACTCTTTCCAAATACTCCATATTCATTTGTCTATCTTTGTATTTGGAAAGAGTATCACATACAGGACATTGCGTTGGCAATATGCTTTCTTATGCCCTATATTTTACTGATACTGATGAGTGCGGAGGTGATAGAATGAGCGAGCCTGTAATACATAGATTTTTATTGTAATTACGGAAAAAAGACCGCACTCAATATTCCGAGGCTTGAAGTACCTCAAAATGCCGTTGTGGCGGTCATAGGACATAACGGTGCGGGAAAATCCACCTTTTCGGCGGCATTATGCGGATTGAAAAAGGGATTTAAGGGCAGCGTCACGGCAGACAGGAAAAAATACTCCTCCAAAAATATGCTAAAACTCTCTTATATGGTTATGCAGGACGTTAATCACCAGCTTTTTTCGGAATCCGTTGCAGAAGAAATTGCTTTGGGAACGACCGAAGAAAACGGTACAAAGGTTGAAGAGCTGCTGAAACAGCTTGAGCTTTCGGGATTCAAAGACCGTCACCCTATGTCTCTTTCGGGCGGTCAAAAACAGCGCACCGCTATTGCTTCGGCAATGATGTCCGACAGACCTATCCTTATTCTTGACGAACCCACAAGCGGTCTTGATTATAAGCGAATGTTGGAAACAGCAAGGCTGATACAAACGGCAAGCAGGGAAAAGACGGTTTTTGTGGTCACTCACGATACGGAGCTTATAGAGCGATGCTGCACGCATATTTTGCATATTGAAAATGGGAGGATCGGTTAGGGCGGCGTTTGCATTTGACTTTTTTATTTTTTATGATATACTTATAAACAACAGCCGTCTGCTTAATATGCCCTGTTTTTTAGTGATAATCAAGAGGAATAAGGAGTTTATAAAATGAACGAATATTACCAAAAAAGACAGTCCAAATATCTGAAAAAACTGAGCAGGCAATATTCCTATGCAAAGAATGATTTGGAATCCCTTTTCGGCGTTCCTTATGCCGATTTATTGAAGGAAGCGAAAGAGATCTTTGTTTGTGAGCTTCTTGAAGATATGCCGTACATAGGCGCTAATAATCAGCATGAAATAGATCTGGTCGATTCCTGCTATTGGGTCGCACTTTTTATTGCGGGAAGAAATCATAATATCCCGCCCGAAAAAATCGGCATGCTTATGACCGATGTGTACGAAAAAATATATGGCGGTATCCCGAAATTCCTCGTAAAAGCCGTTCGCTGCATTGCGGGAAAAGGCTTTTTTCAAAAGCTCCTAAAGCTGTACACTGCGTCGCATAAAAAGAGCGCCGACAAATACCGCTATGCTTGGGATTACGAATACGAACAGCCGAATACAGAATATTCCCATAAAATGGTGTGCGTAAGATGCGGGTTCGCTATGTATATGAAAGAGAAAAATCTAACGGAATATATGCCGTATATCTGCAATCTTGACTATTTGATCTTCGGAAAAATGGGACTTCCGCTGTACAGAAACAAGGTGATAGGCTATGGAGATGATGTTTGCACTATGTATTTTAAATTAGACGAAACAATCCCAAACGTATGGCCGCCCCACGGACTTAGTGATGATGGTCTGAAGTGATAGATATTTAATTTGCTGTAAAATTTTACACGGACTTTTTGTGAGAAATCCGTGTTTTTTCATATTATATCCTTTTTATTTCCGCAAAAATTTTCTCATACTGTCCCACATTGGCATAGTCTTTCCCGATTTTTCAGCCCTAAGCTCCTGTACAAATTCATCAATTATCCTCATCTCATCTGCGCCGTTTTTGCAGTGGTCGGTAAGCATCAGCTCACCAAGCACGGTGCGGCTCATAATAAAATACAGCAGAAACATTGCCTTTGATTTAACGCCGTTTCCGTAAAATTCGTCCTCTTTGGGCGGCATTACATTGACTCCTATACTTTTCAAATATTCAAACATTTCGTTCGAGGCCGTCATTACACGTTTTATATCCTTACGTGACGCTTTTTTCAACCGGTGATCCAATTCAAAGGAAAGAAATGCATAGGGCATTATTTCCGCAATATGACAAAGATAGTAGCCGTACATATCGTCAAGCCAAGTGGTTTTGTAGCCCTTCACGGAAAACAACGACGAGATAAGCCGTTTATCCTCATCGCTTGCAGGCGCATGCAGACCGCCTATAACAAGCTCTGTCACGGGAAGTCTGCCGCATACGGCGATACCGTTTTCACGGTGACCCGCCGAATTTTGAAAACCGAACAGTATGCGCCTCCTTGCCGCCGAGTGCTCAAGAATATATTTTTCCAGCTCGTCCGCCTCGGTGTTATTGACGACTAAAACTATGAGTTCCGTATCCAATGCGGCAAGACTGTCTGCGACCGTTTTCTGCTGTTGGCTTTGCATTACCGAAAATACTGCGTCATAGTGTATGCTTTTATCGGGTTCTTTCACCACGTTGACTTTATCTACAGTGATTTTCTTTTGCAGATAATGCCTTATAACTATACCGTTTTTGCAAAGAGAGTCGTAATTTCGCCCCGAAACAACGGTCACTTTGTTTCCCGACTTCACCAAAAAATGTATCAAAAGCGAGCCGATCGCCCCTGCGCCGTATACCAAAACGTTCATAATATTTCTTCCTCATAGATACGTATCAATAACTGCCTTGTCTGGTCAAATTGAAAATCGATAATATCCTCTGTTACCTCCCCGCACATTGCAAGAACGTTAAGTCCGTGTATGGAGGCATAAATATGATTTGCCAACAGTGGTATTTTGTTTGAATTTTTGTAGACCTGCTTTAATATACCGTTTATTTGACTGATTGTTTCCCGATAGGCGGTGTTCATTTTCTTTTCACGCTCAGCCGCAGGGAAACTGAAATAATACTGAAAAAGTATACAGTTCAAGGACTTGTTGAAATCAAGCATATCCCGCTTTTCCAACGCAAAATAATCGTCCATACACCGCAGCAGTTCGTCTATATCCTTTGCGTCTTTAAACAACTCCCACACGTTTTTCGTTTCGTCATCTATCAAATCAAGCAATATTTCCTCAACGGAATGATAATGGTAATAAAGCCCGCCTGCGGAAAGTCCCATTCGTTCCGCTACGTCCGTCATTGTAACAGCCGAGTATCCTTTTTCCAGTATTAAAGACTTTGTCGTCAAACGTATCTCAGCCTTTCGTTTGTTTCCTTTTTCCATATTATGCCTTTCCTGTCAAAAACCGAGAACACCCTCGGTTTTATTGTAGCATATAAGTTTTCAAATGTCAAGGAAAATAAATGAAAATCAGCCGTACAGCTATTTAAAGAAGCTGTACGGCTGATTATTTAACTATGCTTTTCTATCCACATCTCAATGGTATCGTTAATTATGTTGAGCGTTCTTATTCTTCCGTATTTCTTATCGTTGTTTTCAATAACATGCCAGGGCGCGAAATCGGTTGAGGTTTTTTGAAGCATTTCGTTTACCGCGATTTCATACTGATCCCATTTGTCGCGGTTGCGCCAGTCCTCATCGGTGATTTTCCAGCGCTTTTCGGGAGTATTCATACGGTCGTTGAAGCGGCGGAGCTGCTCGTCCTTGTCAATGTGCATCCAGAATTTAAGCACCAAAATACCGCTTTCAAACAAATTGTTCTCAAACTCGTTTATCTCCTGATAAGCCGCTCTCCAACGCTTTTCCTCGGTGATGCCTTCTATGCGCTCCACCATAACTCTGCCGTACCATGTGCGGTCAAAAATCACAACGTGTCCCGTCTTGGGAAGACTTTGCCAAAATCTCCAAAGATAATGACGGTTAAGCTCTCTCGGCTCGGGCACCGCTATAGGCACCGCCTCAAACCCCCGTGGGTCAAGCGCGGACGCGATCCTTCTTATGGTGCCTCCCTTCCCTGCCGCGTCCCAGCCCTCGAAACAGATGACCACCGGAAGCTTTTGCGCGTACAATCTTTGATGCAGCTTTGAAAGCCGCTTTTGCTGTTTTTTCAGCTCCTCGGCGTAAATATCGTCGCTTAAGGTCTTATCTAATTTGATCAACGACAAGGGCGGCTTGGTAGCCATGGTAAATATCTCCTTGGCAACCCTTCGCTTTGGCTCCTCGCCAATTTCAAGCGGCTTGTTCAAAAGCTTGGAGTCAACGGCGGAAATAATCGTCTTAAATACCTCGCATACGGTGCGGTACTTATTGTCCGAGTTTATTACCGTCCAAGGCGCGTTTTCCGTATTGGTGGCTTCCAACATTTTGTCGTATTCCACAAAATACTTTTCGTAATTTCTGTTTCTCTTAAGATCGAGATCGGTAACTCTCCAGTTGGTAGCCTTGCTGTCCAAAAGCTTTTTAAAGCGCCGCTTCTGCTCGCGGCGGTCGATCTGTAAAAATATTTTTATTATAAGATAACCGTCGTCCGTAAGCTGCCTTTCAAATACGTTAACGGTGTTTATACGTTCTACGACCTCCTCCTCGCTGATCCCGTCCTCGGGGAACGCGGGAACGATCTCTTGATACCAGCTTCTGTCAAATATGCAAAGCTTTCCTTTTTCGGGAATATTATTCCAAAAGCGGTGCATTAAGGGCATACGCTTTTCCGTTTCGGTTGCCTTTACGGTGGAGTAGACCTTATAGGAACGGGGATCGAGGCAGTTTATGGTCTTGCTGATAACATATCCCTTTCCCGAAGCTCCCCAGCCCTCAAATAAAATGATCACGGGAAGCTTTTTTGCTTTTATCTCCTGCTCCAAAGCCTTTAAACGGGTTTTTAAAACATCTGCCTGTCCTTTATAGGCTTCCTTATCCGCGGCAGGCTGTTCGGTCTGAATAAATCTGTCAAGCATAAGGTAAATTCCTTTCGGTATGTATAGTTATATGTTATTATTATACACAAAAAGCAAAATATCGTCAAGCTTTTTAACAAAGAAAGCCGGTAGCTTTTACCGACTTTCCGTTAAACGGGGTTTTTAAGGGATTAAGCGCTGCTTTTACCGCTTATCAAACCGACGCGCCCTTGCCGACAAAGATAGGATATGATTCGGTGCCGCCGATGCTGCGGTAATTTCCGATCATAACGTTCTTATCGGTAATAACGTAGTTCATTTCGCACTTTTCGCCCACAATGGTATCCTGCATTAAGATACAGTTTTTAACTACCGCGTTTTTGCCGATTTTAACGCCTCTGAAAAGCACGCAGTTCTCAACCTTGCCCTCAATTATGCAGCCGTCGGCAATAATAGAGTTTCTGCACTCGGAATCAAGACCGTATTTAGCGGGAGCCTCGTCACGGACCTTGGTATAAATGGGATCGTCGCTTGTAAACAGCTCCTTGCGCACATGAGGATTCATCAGCTCCATATTTGCGGAAAAATAAGTTTTTATACTGTCGATCTGAGCGTTGTAGCCCTCAAACTTATAACCGTAGATATTAAGCTCGCCCAGCATATGCTGCAATACATCGACCTCAAAGCTGTAAAGGTTCTTCCCCGCCTTCTCTATAATAAGCTGCTGAAGGAAATCCTTTTTCATTACGAACATATTCAAGCTTACATTATGCTCGCCGCTGATCTCGGGACGAACAAGAATGTCGTATACCTTGCCGGCGTCGTTAACGCTCAAAAGAGTTTTGGTGCGTGAGCGTTCGGCGTCGCAAACGGTTTTTGCGTAGATCATCGTGATGTCGGCGCCCGTTTCCTCGTGATTTTCAACGACCTTTCTTAGGTCAATGTTGGCGATTACGTCGGTATCGCTTATCAAAACATATTCCGCGTCGTTATGACGTATAAAATCAAGCACTCCCGCGAGAGCCTCCAGTCTTCCTCTGTACAAACCGCCGTTGATGTGACCGTAGGGAGGAAGAATGTGAAGACCGCCGTTCTTTCTTGACAGATCCCACTCGGCGCCCGAGCCGATATGGTCAATAAGGGACTGGTAATTTGCCTTGGTAATAACGCCGACGGTATTGATACCGCTGTTTACCATATTTGAAAGAGTGAAATCGATAAGTCTGTATCTTGCTCCAAACGGAACGCTTCCCATTGTACGAAGCTTTGTAAGGTCGGAAATTGTGCTGTCATGCATATTTGCAAAAATCAAGCCCAGCACGTTAGACATATTAGCCATGAAATTTAATTCCTTTCTGTTTTAAAATTTATGATTGCCTGTGCCGGTCAAATAGATTCGGAAATCATAGCCTTTGCTTTAACTACGGCGTTGTCGCTGACATTTACCTTATGTCCGACGACCGCAACGCCCCACTTGTCCTTATCCTCGATAGTTTCGGGACGTTCGCCTATATGCGATCCCTCGCCGATAACACAGTCCTCGCCGACGATCGAATATTCGATAACGGCGTCCTTTTTGATAACGGTGTTGGGCATTATGATACTGTCACGCACCACCGCGCCCTCTTCTATCGTTACGCCGGAAAACAGAATGGAAAAATCTACGGTGCCGTAAATGTTGCAGCCCTCGGCAACCATCGAGTTTTCTATCTTGCTGTTTACTCCCGCGTAATGAGGAGGCATTACGGGGTTGCGGGAGAAAATCTTCCAGTTGTTATCGTAAAGGTTAAGAGGAACATTGGGGTCAAGACAGTCCATATTTGCTTCCCAAAGGCTGTCAATGGTTCCTACGTCCTTCCAGTACTGGGAGAAATGGTAAGCCACCATTTTGCACTTATCCTCAAGCATAGCGGGGATAATGTTCTTGCCGAAATCCTTTGTAGCGGTCTCGTCCTTTTCGTTAGCGATAAGATACTGCTTCAGCACCTTCCATGTGAAAATATAAACGCCCATTGACGCAAGGTTTGATTTAGGCTCCTTGGGCTTTTCCGCAAATTCGGTGATAACGTTGTTTTCGTCCGCCGACATAATGCCAAAGCGGCTCGCTTCCTCCCAAGGCACCTCGAGAACGGCAATAGTTGCGTCCGCATTGGTTTTCTTATGGAAATCGAGCATTTCGCTGTAATCCATTTTATAAATATGGTCGCCGGATAAAATAGCGACATATTCGGGATTGTAGCGATCAACAAAGCTCATATTCTGATATATCGCATTTGCGGTGCCCGCGTACCAGCTCTTGCCGGAAGCGGTCTCATAAGGGGGTAATACATGAACGCCGCCATGAGTACGGTTAAGGTCCCAAGGCTGACCGTTGCCGATATACTCGCTAAGTACGAGAGGCTGATACTGCGTCAAAACGCCTACCGTGTCAATGCCCGAGTTAATACAGTTGGAAAGCGGGAAATCAATAATTCTGTACTTGCCTCCGTAAGGAACGGCAGGCTTTGCCATATCCTGCGTCAAAGCGTACAGTCTGCTTCCCTGTCCGCCTGCCAGAAGCATGGCAACTATTTCTTTTTTTACATGGTTCATAATTTTGCCTCCAATGGTTTTTATTTTATCGGTTTGCTTTTCACTTTTTGGACTTTGCCGTTTTCTTAACGGATTGGGTGTTTTTCTTTGCGGGCGCTGCGTCTGCGGAAGCGCTCTTTTTCTCTCCCGCCGCCTTCTCCGCTTTTTTTGCTTCTTTCTTCAGATCGTCCTCGGGAGAACGCACGTTCTTCGCCTTAAAAAACATAGCGGACATGGGAGCGATCTTTATCGTGAGGGAATAAGGCTCGCCGTGCATAGGCTCGTTTTGGGATTTGACGGTTTTATTGAACAGTCCGTCTCCTCCGAATTCGGGGCTTTCGGTGGTGAATATCTCCTCGTAATCGGCATAGTACGGAACGCCAAAGCTGTACTGCTCGTGAGCGTTGGGCTGGAAATTGCATACAACAACGATCTCATCGCCGCTCCTGTCAAAGCGTCTGAATACGATGACCGAGTTTGAATTATCGTCGCTGCTTATCCACTTAAAGCCGCTCCAGTCGCTGTCCGCCTCCCAAAGCTCCTTATGCTCGTTATAAAATTTGTTGAGCTCCTCGACATAATGCCGGTGCTTTTTATGCTCGTCAAACTCAAGCACGTCCCAATCGAGACCTGTCTTGTAATTCCATTCCTTGAACTGAGCAAATTCCTGTCCCATAAACATGAGTTTTTTGCCGGGGTGTGCGGTCATATACGCCAGGAAGGTCCTTAACGACGCAAATCTCTTGTCGCGCGGACCGCTCATCTTGTCAAGCATTGAGCATTTTCCGTAAACCACCTCGTCGTGGGAGATAGGCAGTATAAAGTTTTCCGAGAACGCATAATAGAACGAGAAGGTAAGCATATTGTGATGGTAGGGACGGTATTCGGGATTCATTGACATATAGGCTATCATATCGTTCATCCAGCCCATATTCCATTTAAAGTTGAAGCCTAAGCCTCCCACATCGGCGGGCTTTGTTACCATAGGCCATGCCGTGGATTCCTCCGCAATCATCAGTATATTCTCGTGCTTGCCAAATAATGCGGTATTTAGCTTCTGCAAAAACGCTATGGCTTCAAGATTTTCATTGCCGCCCCTGACGTTTCTCTGCCATTGTCCGTCCTTACGGTCGTAGTCGAGATAAAGCATTGATGCGACGGCATCGACGCGCAGCCCGTCAACATGGTATTTATCAAGCCAGTAGTTCGCATTGGATATAAGGAAGCTCTGGACCTCGGGCTTACCCCAGTCGAAAACTCTTGTGCCCCAGTTCAGATGCTCTCTTTTGAGCGGCTCGGCGTATTCATAGCAATAGCCTCCGTCAAATTCGTAAAGCCCCGCCGCGTCTTTGGGAAAATGAGCGGGGACCCAGTCTAAGATAAGTCCGATTCCGTTTTGGTGGCAATAATCCACAAATTCCATAAAGTCGTGAGGAGTACCGAAACGTGAGGTAGGCGCATAATAACCTATCTGCTGATAACCCCACGAGCCGTCGAAGGGAAACTCCGCAACAGGCATGATCTCGATATGAGTATAGCCCATTTTTTTTACGTAAGGGATCAGCTTTTTGGCAAGCTCCATATAATTAAACAGCTCGTCCTCGTTGTGCTTCTCCATCCACGAATTTAAATGTATCTCGTATATGTTTATCGCCGAATCGTATATGTTCTTTGATACGCGGTCCTTTAGCCATTTTTCGTCATTCCACTTAAAACCGTCGATATCGTAAATTTTTGTGGCGGTATTGGGGCGTGTCTCCATATGGTATCCGTAAGGATCGGCTTTCAGCTTGATCTGCCCCTGCGAGCTTTCAATACTGTATTTATAAATATCATAGGTCTTAAGATCGGGTATAAACAGCTCCCAAACGCTGCCGTCATTGCTTACCCTCTGCATGCGGCTTTTATATCTGTCCCAGTGGTTAAAATCTCCCACTACGCTGACAGAGTTAGCGTGGGGAGCCCACACGCGAAAGACAACGCCCTTTTTCCCATCTCTCTCACAAAAATGAGAACCGAAAAAGTCATAGGCTTCGGTAGCGCTTCCTTCATGGAAAAAGTGCAGAGCCACTTCATAATCTCTGTTATTTTGAATTGCCATGGAAACCAACCTTTCTTTTCTGATCTTGTAGAAATAAATAAAAATGAGTAATGCAAGGTTCGCCTTTTTGGTAATTTTTTACCTTATGATGATTGTACCACACATTGCCGAGAAATTCAAGTGTTTGTTAAAAATTTATTAAAGTTGCTTTTTTTAAGCTGTCATTTTTGTACAGTTTCACAATATTTAAATTTGAACCATATAAAAGAAGCCTTTACTTTTTCAACTGAAGGGCAACGATCGAAATATCGTCCTCTCTTCCCTTTTCACAGTTGAATCTTGCCGCGCCCGCCACTGTTTTGACAAGCTCCTCCATATTGCCTCCGCTCTCTCTTAAAAACGCTTGCTCGAGCCATTGCTCGGACAGGTCCGCGCCGTCCGTGGTCATAATAATAACATCGTCCTCCTCCGCGGAAAAGCTTTGAGAAAATAGGGACAGCGTACCGCTTACTCCCACGGGAAGACCGCTTCCCTTTATTTTGGTCACCTTCTTTCCGCTGCGTACAAAGGTGTCGGCTCCTCCCGCCTTGTAAAGAGTGGTTTTTCCCGTGTACAGATCGATCATACACACGTCAAGGGTGGCAAAGCTTTCATCGGAGGACTTCACCATAAGAGCGGTATTCAGCATCTCGATCGCCGCCTCCGCACCCACGCCGCTTTCAAGAAATTTTGTCAGCAGTCCGCAAGCAAAAGCGCTGTCGATCCTCGCCCTTGTGCCGCTTCCCATTCCGTCCGATACAATGCTGTAATATTTTCCTTTCCCGTCCACACAGGCTGTGACAAAATCCCCGTTTGCGGATCCTTTTCTGCGGCTGTATTGGCACGACGCGGATTTTATGCCGTACTCCGCTCTCTGAAACGCCGTTATTCTTACTTTTTTTCCGAATTCCAATATACACGGAAGATCAAATTCTCTTTGGAGCATTTCTATAAGCATATCGCCCAGCTCCTCGGCGGTACAGGCAAGCTCGCCGCCGCCGTAGGCTTCTATCGTCATATTTCCGTCGATCGTTTTCACTGCCGCCTTAGGCGAGCTTAAGCCGCATCTTTCCAAAAGTCTTCCTACCTTTACCGATTCCTCGGGATTATAAACGACCTCCTTGCCGAACTCCTCCGCTATTGAGCCGAATAATCTTTCGGTATTGTCGAGCTGCTTGGTGAGTACGTTTCTCATCTCCTTTATCCGTCTGTTCATCTGTCCTATTGCAACGACGTCGTCGTACCGTTTGTTTACGGCGTCGCAAAGCTGCTGTTTTCTTTGGCATCTTTCCGACAATGCTCCTCCGAAATGATTTGGCGTTACCCTGTCTCCGCAGCGCAGCGCTCTTATAAATCCGTTCATAATTCTTGCGGAATCGTTGTACTCCTCGCCCCAGCATTTCATATTGAAGCGGCAGCTTTTGCACACTTTATCGCAGGCGTAATTATAAACATTGGACAAATCGCTGTCCGCCGCGCCCTCCAAAGCCTCTGCGGTTTTTTCCACCGCATAGCGCAGCTCGCCCACGGTATTCCCGACCAATTCAAGCCGCCCTGCAAGCACCTCTGCCGCTAAACCTTCGGAAAAGCCGCCCGCCCCGGGCTTTACTTTTTCCATGATATGATTCAGCGGAAGCGCCATAAATATTACCGATGAAGTCAGCATATTGGCGATAAAGGAAAGCATCGTCCTGTCCATACCCAAAACACCGCCCCCGACCGCACAGGCGAGAAGAAAGGCGGAAGCCATGGGTATCCGCCCCTTATGAGCAATAACCGCCGCCGCAAGCGCACCCGCCGAAAGAGCAAGCGACGCGTAAATAAGAGTCCCGCTTCCTATCGCCATGCCCATTGCGCAGATTATCCCCAAAGCCGCCCCGCCGCTTAAACGAAAACGGTAAACCGCCGTTAAAGCGATTATCCCCGACGCGATCGATCCGAAATTAAAGATCCCAAAGGACAAGTCCGAAAGTGCCGCGACCATAAATAGAAGAGATACCCCTGCGGGCAGGAGAGACAAAGGCTTTCCCGACATAAGCCTTTCGCCTTTTTTGAGCCGTTCTCTTATATCCGAAAAGGTATAGCTCGTTATAGCGGCTATAAGACCAAAGGCAAAGGCAAGAAGTATATCCGAAGCCTCCGCCGCGGTCACTATGTTTATAAGCAGCACCGCCGCTCCCGTCAGCGCGCCGCTCACAAGCCTGCCGCCGATTCCCTTTATCCTTCCCGAAAAAATTTTAAGCACGCAAACCGCCGCTCCCGCCGCAATAGGCGGTACAGCCATTACAAAATCGCCTTTCATAAGATAACCCAGCGCCGCTCCGACAAACGCGGCAAGACAGTCGGCTCCTTTCATACTGCCTATCAGCGCTATACCGAAGGGCGATATTTTTTCCATAAGCGAAGCCAAAGCGAACCCAAAGCCGCAAAAAATTATCAGGGGATATTTAAAATAATTCGGCTTTGAAAAAAGCTCTTTTTCCATTTCAACGATCCTTTCTTTAAAATTCCGATATGTTTTTTGATTTGCCTATATCATTGTACTACCCGCAAAAGAAAAAAATTGACGAAAAACGTTTTCGGAAAGGCGTTTGTTGAAATTACGAAAAAACCGCTCGGATTTTGACGCATCTGCGTCCTCCGAGCGGTAAATACTGTTTATTTTTATTGCAATTTTTTTACTATTTCGTCAAGGAAGCCTTCTATAGCTTCCTCCCGCATATCGTCGCCCTGTCCTTTATCCGCCATCAAAGCTATAGAGGGATTTATGGGCAGTCTGCATACCGAAGCTATTCCAAAACGCTCGGCGGTCTCTTTGATATGGCTCTCGCCGAAAATACCGTGCTCCTTGCCGCAGACGCCGCATTTAAAATAGCTCATATTTTCAACGATGCCGAGAATGGGAATATTCATGGCCTTAGCCATATTCACCGCTTTTTCGACTATCATTGAAACCAGCTCCTGGGGACTTGTGACAACGATTATCCCGTCAACGGGAACGGACTGGAATACCGTCAGCGGCACGTCGCCGGTGCCCGGAGGCATATCGATAAACATATAATCCACGTCGCCCCATATAACGTCCGTCCAAAACTGCTTGACCACACCCGCAATGACCGGACCTCTCCATATAACAGGGTCGGTGGTATGCTCGATAAGCAGATTAAGCGAAATAACGCTTATTCCCTTAGCCGTTTTTACGGGGAGAATACCGTTTTCATCGCCGTACGCCTGTCCTGTAAGTCCGAAAGCCTGCGGTATAGAGGGTCCCGTTATATCGGCGTCCAATATGGCGGTGTTTTTTCCGCTTCTGTTGGTATGAGCGGCAAGCATCGAGGTGACCATGCTTTTGCCTACTCCCCCCTTACCGCTTACAACGGCGATTATCTTTTTTATCCTTGAAAGAGGGTGGGGCTTTTCTCTCATATCCTGCGGCTCCGTTCTTGCCGAACAGCTCTCGCCGCAGGAGGAACAGTCATGTGTACATTCGCTCATTTGTTTTTCCTTTCTCTTTAAAAAATCAACCGCAAAGCTCCGCGTTTTCAACGTTAGAGGAAACAATGGTATTCTTTCCGTTTTCCTTTCCGTAATACAGTCTTGTATCGGCGATCTGCACCAAAGCGTCTATATTTACGGACGGGTCTATAAGCTCGGTATGCTCCAGTATCTCCAGACAGTCCACAAAGCCGAAGGTCATGGTGACCTTGATCTGAATATCGTTGTACTCTATTCTCAGCGCAAGAATACGGTTTCTCATTTCTTTAAGACGCTCAAGACATTCTTCCTTTGTTCCTCTTACGACCAAAAGAAATTCCTCGCCTCCCCAACGGCACGCTATGTCGTTTTGCGCCGCCGTGTCGTTTATGATCGCCGAAATATTTTTCAAGACCTCGTCGCCGCAGCCGTGCCCGTAGGTGTCGTTTATTTTTTTGAAATTGTCGATATCGCCCATTATGACGCAGAAATGCCCCTTGTCCTTCATTTCATCATACAGCTTATACAGGCTGCGTCGGTTGTAAAGCCCCGTCAAGGCGTCGTGCATCGCGCTGTAGTTCAGCTTTTCGTTCGCCGTGTTGAGCTTTCGGATAAGAGTATGTATCTCCATTATGAACATTCCCGAAAAGAACAGCGTAACGACAGTATCAAAAAATACATTGACCGCGCGCATAAATTCCGTTTGATTTTTATCGAGGACCTTATCAAAACCCGCTGTATAAATTGGATCGAAAAAGTGAAGGTAAACCAGGCAAAAGCCCATTGTTATAATCGTTATAACGGAAAATGCCGAAATCATTTTAAGAAATGTCTGTTTTTCACAGGCAAGATACGCAACGTAAGCCGAGACCATAAGAGCCACTATCCAATAAAGATAAAAGCACGGCTCAAATCCCAGCCATATGGTGCACAAAGCCGCATGCACCGTAATTTCGGCATATGCCGCCATTATCCAGGCAGATCCGTGCTTTTCCATATTTCCCTTTCGGCTCACGACTCCTCCCGAGAGATAGAACGATATGCTTGCTATATTAGCTATCATCAAGCCGTACATTTCATTATACAAAAACATACAAAAGAATATAGTATGCATCAATGCGCTGACAAAAAATATCATCTGATATTTAAACGAGCTTTTAAGCTCTATATCCAAAATACTTTTCATAAAGCTTCATTTCCTCAAACACATGTATTCGCATAAACGCTGTAAAATAATTGTAACACTTTTTCGCTTATATGTCAAGCTTGCAGATACAAAGCGAAGCGTTTTAAGTCGCAGCAGCGGTCTCCTTTTCCTTTTCCGCGTCATTCGCGCGGCCGCCGCATACCCTGACCGTGTATTCGGTCGCGCCCAATACCGTTTCGCCGTCGATCTGCAGCGCTGTGGGGCGGTCAAAGCTCACGGTAATCTCTTTTCCGCGAAAAATTTCTATCACCTTGGTATGCTTAACATGCTCTCCCTTAAAGATCGTGGGAAAGATCGCTAAGGTCCGCAGCCTGCCCGAACCGTAAAAAATCATTGTGGAAACCGTTGAGTTATTCAGCCTGTCCTGCTTGGGGGCGGGCATGATCCCTCCTCCGTAAAACCTTCCGTTCATGGTAGGGGCGAGCCACGCCTTTTTATATTCGTGTCTTTTTCCGTCAACCGTTACCACAGCGTTGACGGGGCTGTATTTTCCCAGCAGTCCCTTTATGGCGATGGCGGTGTAGTCTACCTTTTTGCCGGGTATCTGTCTGAGCCTGTCCCCCTCCTCGCAGCAATAGCCGTCGATTCCGTAGCCTACGCCGTTGATAAACTTGCTTTCGACTCCGTTTACCGTAACCGTCGGAAGATTGACTATGTATTTGTTTATTTTAAAGGGAGCGTCTCCCTTTTTTCCGCCGACGTCAAGAAGAAAATCGTTGCCCGTTCCAGTTGCGTAATAATAGACGTCCCGAGAAAGATATCTTTCGTCAGCCGCGTTGACAAAACGGTTCAAAGTACCGTCCCCGCCCGCAACGACAAGCCTTGAGCTTTCCGAAAGCGAATCGAAAAATTCGCCATAATCGCTGATTTTTGTCATGTCGTAAAATTGAAGATCGTCTTCCTTTAACAGCTCGTTAAGTCTTTTTGCTTCCTCCTCGCCTTTTCCGTTTCCCGCTAAAGGATTAAATAAAACAATGTAGCTTGCCATAATTTATATAATTCCTTTCGCAATATGATCGTTAAGACATATGACCTCGTCGGCAAGAAAATCGCGCTCCGCCATATCGTGAGTTACGAATATTGCGGTTTTTCCCTTTATTTTTTCTTTGCAGTACGCCATTACAAGCTCCTTTGTCCCGCTGTCCAGTCCCTTGAACGGCTCGTCCAAAAAAATCGCTTCGCTGTCCGCCGTCAAGGCTCTCAGCAAGGCGACCCTGCGTTTCATGCCGCCGCTAAGCTCCTTTACGGTCTTGTTTTCGCATTTATCGAGCCCTATTCTTGTAAGCTCCTCCGCTATTTCCGCCCTGCCGCGCTTCTTTCCCGAGACCAAGCGTATATTGGCGGAAACGGTAAGATTCTCGCACAGCCGATCTTCCTGAAACACCGCGCTGATCGGCTTGGGACAGATCACAGTCCCGCTGTCGGGAGAAAGTATTCCCATTAAAACAGCCAAAAGCGTGGATTTACCGCAGCCCGACTGTCCCACGACCGCAGTTGTACCGCCGTCGGCAAAAATATGAGAAAACCCGTCCAGCACTGTGATCTCGCCGAAAGACTTTTTTATATTTTCCGCAATAACTTCCATTTTCAGAAGCGCCTCCGTTAAATCTGCTACATTCTCTCAACTCGCTTTACAAGTAAATTCACAGCCGCCATAAAAAGCTTTTCGCAAATATAGCTTGCAAGAATTACAACGACCGTCCACGCGAACAGATCGGCGGTTTCAAGGTAGACCTTTGCTTGATACAGCTTTTCCCCCACGGAGCCGACGGGTATCCCTATGACCTCCGCGGCAACGCCGGACTTCCAGCACAGCCCTATCGCAAGCCCCACCGCAGAACGGAAATAAGGAAGAAGCTGCGACAGATAGATACCCACGATCCTTCTCCAAGAAGGTATTTCAAACACCCTTGCCATTTCTGTGAGCTTCATATCAAGGGAATCTATGCCCTCCAGCATATTCAGGTAAATAATGGGCAGGCAGATCAAAAACGTCACCAACACCGAAAGATTTTTTGAGGAGACCCATATCAGCGCAAGTATTGTAAAGGAAGCCACGGGAACGGCTTTAAGCGCCGATACGAGCGGAGACAGAAGCCTCCGAACAAAGTACAGCTTTCCCGCCGCCGCGGCCAAGCTCACTCCGATAACAAGACCCAAGACAAAGCCGAGAAGTATCCTCCCCGCGGAAAACAGGATACTTTTCCAAAAATCGGGCTCCGCCGAAAGAACAAATATTTTTTGTATCACTTCAACGGGAGACGCCAAAAGTATCTTCTGATTCAGAGCCATTGCGCCAAGCTGCCATATAACAAGCCAAAACACCGCGCAAAGCAATGCCGTAACGCGCTTTTTCATTTTTAGGTCAAACCCTTTTCAAATATTTATGCTCCGTAATAAAAGTCCGCGTCGGGGACCGCGCCGCCTACCGCTTCGGGAACCTGCTCAAACAGCACGTTAAGATATCCCGAAAGCTTTTCCTTCATTTCCTCGGCGGTAATGCAGACGATATTGCACTTAGGTATGGCTTTTTCAGCCACAGCCGCCTTGATGATCCCGTATTTTTCCACAAGCTGAGCCGCCTGCGGTACGTTGCCGTTCACATATTCCACCGAAGCCGCGTATCTTGTCAGAAACTCGTTTACGGCGCCGGGGTTTTTGTCCGCGTATTCCGTTCTTACCGCCACTACTCCCGTGATCATTGCGCTGCCGTTTTCCAGCTTGTTCCATTCCTCCGTAAGATCAAGCACGATATTTATCCCCTCGTTCTGAGCCTGCGCGCTGGTCACAAAGGGCTGAGGCATCATTGCGACGCCGTCCTCGTCGGCAAGCAGAGCCGCCGCACATTCCGCGTGCTCGCTTTTCCATTCGATGGTGATATCCTTTTCGGGGTCTATACCGTTCTGAGTCAAAATATAATTCAAGGCATACTCGGGCGTGGCGTTTTTTCCGCTTGCATAAAGGGTTTTTCCCTTCAAATCGGAAATATTGGTCACCGTGCTTCCGTTTTCGCAAATGTATATGACTCCTAACGTATTTACAGCCAGCACCTTGATGCCGCCCTCGGTTTTATTGTAAAGCACCGAAGCCAAATTCGCCGGTACGCAGAAAATATCGGTATCTCCCTTTATTACCCTGGGAGAAATTTCATCGACCGCCGATACTATGCTGAACTCATAAGGACAGTCCTCGCCTTCGCTGTCCTCCATAAGCTTTGTCATGCCCATTGCGGTGGGACCGCTTAAGGCGGTTATCTTGATTTTTTCCGTTTCTCCGCCGTCGGAGGGTTCCGATTCCTTTTGAGTGTCGGAGACTTCGGTATCAACGTCTCCCGCCGTTTCGGAGCCAAATCCGTTCGAAACGGGATCGAGCCCGCCGTTTTCCTCGGGAGCGTCGGCTGCCGAGCAGCCCGATAAAATACCGACGCACAAAGCTGCGGCGGTAAACGTCTTAAAAAATTTTCCGATAGTCATTTTCTTATATCCTTTCTTTTTTCTTTCATTCTGTTTTTTTATTTATATTATATGTTTTTTTATCGGTTCAATTTGCTTTTTTTGCCTTATAGCTGAAGGCTATATGTCCGTAGGGAGTATTCCAAAGCATACTTATATCGGGATGACTGGTCTTAAAATCGCTCTCGAATCTGCTTTTCTCTACCGTTCCGTCGCCCAGGAGCACAATGTTGTTCCCCGTATAGCTTCTTATAAAGTTTTCCGAAAAATTGCGGGTAAGCTCGCCTATCATGGACATGGCTATCTCGTCCAATGTAACAAGCGTCTTTCCCATAAGCTTGCCTAAGGTGAAGCACAAAAGGTCTCTGTTAAGCACCGTGACCGCGCGGTATACATTATTGTCCGCATCCTTGTAAATAGTATAGTAATAAATGGATTTTCCTATATCATATCCGTCGTAGTTCAAATTCTCCGCTTCTATGTGAATCTGAAAAATATTGTTCATAAACTGCTCTGACCGTGCCTGCAAAATAGAAAGCGCGTCGCTGTCGTAATTCGCCTCCCACATGCTTTTCGTCCTTCCGACGATAGCCTGATCCTCAAGCATTACGTGCGCCGTGAGCCATGCCGCGCATACGCCCGCAAAATGATCGACAGACTTTTCGGAAAAATCGGATTCGATCATATGCTTTTCAAGAGCAGGTATGGTGACGTCGCGCATACTGTCGTGAATTCGTTTGTGGTTAGTATATCCGCCGTAGCCTATTTTGATCTGAAAAGCCTCCTCCTCTGCGAAGTGCTGAACGGTATACTGCTTAAGATACTTTATTACCTCGATACAGGTTTTTTTGTTTTTTTCGTAATCGTTGGCCATCAGATTTTTCAGCAGTCTGCGTACTATCGTAAACAAACGCATATGCGCGGAATCGATTTCCTCGACTCCCACACAGTACTGATCCTTCCATGCAAATACCTCGTCAAAGTTTTCCAATTTTTTTACCATTTACCTATTCCTCAAACTTTCAAAATAATTTTTTCGGTCCGTTACCGACGGAAGCATAAGAAAACAGCTTAAAACCGGGGAAATCGAATGATATCCAGCAGCCCTGCCCGCGCTTATCACCCAATATTCTTTTTTATTATAGCATATTCGAGTTAAATAGTCAAATAATTTTCCCAATGCAAATTCTTGATTTAAAAGCAAAGCTTGTAGCAGCGGCGTATATAAAACGCTTTTAAAGGAAAAATACACACAAAATATGATTTGTTACGGAGAAGCGATGAAAAAAATTTTTATGGGCATAATATGCGGACTGCTGAACGGACTGTTCGGCTCGGGCGGCGGAGTTGCCGCCGTACCGCTGCTGGAAACGGCAAGGCTTGAGCCTAAGGAGAGCCACGCTACCTCGGTAGCGCTGATATTTGTCTTAAGCCTTGCCACCACAATAAGCTATCTGCTGGGAGACAAGCTCGACCTCGGTCTGGCTTTGGATTATATTCCCTACGGCGTCGTTGGCGCCATCGCGGGCGCAGTGCTGCTCAAAAAAATCCCCAATTCCCTTTTGAGACGAATTTTCGGCGTCGTGATACTCCTTGCGGCTTTTAGGATACTGGTGAAAACATGATGAATATAATAATAGGGCTTCTCTCGGGGATAGCCGCCTCTATGGGCTTTGGCGGAGGGTTTATACTGATAATTTACCTTACCGCCTTCGCCGATGTGAATCAAATAACCGCCCAGGGCGTTAATCTTCTTTTCTTTCTTCCCGTCGCCCTTATATCGCTGATGATACATCAAAAAAACCGCCTTATAAAATGGCGCGTGCTGCTTAAGCTGATCCCCGGCGGAATTGTCGGAATACTGCTGGGGACGTTTATTTCCTCCCGCATCGACGTGCTCTTTCTTCAAAGGCTGTTTGCGGGTCTGCTGGTCTTCGTGGGCTTTAAGGAGCTTTTTCACAAAAAAGAAAAAGAAAAAAATACGAAAAAGGACTTGACAAGTGAAAAAAAATCTAATATAATATATGATAATGAAATGCGATGACAGGGAAAAAAGCAGTTTTGTTTTTTCAGAAAGCCGTTGTGTGAGCCTGTGTCCACAAGCCATGAGCGTGAAAACGGGTCTCGTGATGCGAAACGGTAAAACGGAATTGTAATAGCTCGCCCTCGAGCAGTCGGCTGAATCACAAAAGTAGGCTTGATCGGGTACTCCCGTTACAGAGTTACACATTGATTGATGTGGTTAAGGTGAGCGCGGTCTGCGCCGTGCTAAAAAGAGTGGTACCGCGAGGATTTATCCCCGTCTCTTTGCAAAAGAGGCGGGTTTTAATATTTTTTGGTGCCCGAAGCGTGATTGGTATTATTATAATTCACGCTCCGTACCTTTCCCACAAACCGAGAAAGGAAAAACAATATGAAAAACACGGAAAAGTACACAAGAAACTATTTTATGCCCCCTTACCCCTGCTTTAAATGGACGCAGAGGGAATACCTTGACAAAGCCCCGATATGGTGCAGCGTTGATCTGAGGGACGGAAACCAGGCGTTGGTGGTCCCGATGACGTTAGACGAGAAGCTGGAATTTTTTAAATACCTTGTAAAAATAGGCTTCAAGGAAATCGAGGTGGGATTCCCCGCCGCTTCCGAAACCGAATACGAGTTTTGCCGCGCTCTGATCGAGCAGGAGCTTATTCCCGATGATGTTACCATTCAGGTGCTTACCCAATCACGTGAGCATATCATAAAAAAGACCTTCGAGGCTTTAAAAGGCGCAAAAAGCGCGATCGTACATCTTTATAATTCAACCTCCGTCGCACAGCGGGAGCAGGTTTTCAGAAAATCAAAGGAAGAGATAATCGATATTGCCGTAAGCGGCGCAAGGCTGTTCCTCAGATATGCCGATGAATTTGAGGGTAATTTCAGCTTTGAATACTCTCCCGAAAGCTTTACGGGCACCGAAATGGAATTTGCCCTCGAGATATGCAACGAGGTGCTGAAGGTGTGGGAGCCCACTCCCGAGCATAAGGTCATCATCAACCTCCCCGTGACCGTGGAGCTGTCTATGCCGCACGTTTACGCAAGCCAGATAGAATACATGTGCGGCAATCTTTATAAAAGAGAAAACGTGATAGTTTCACTGCACCCTCATAACGACAGAGGCTGCGGCGTAGCGGACACCGAGCTTGGTCTGCTTGCGGGAGCGGACAGGGTCGAGGGCACGCTCTTCGGAAACGGCGAAAGAACGGGAAACGTAGACATAGTCACGCTGGCTCTCAATATGTATACTCACGGCGTAGACCCTAAGCTTGACTTTGAAAATATGCCCGAGACCGTTGCGGTATACGAAAAGCTGACGGGAATGAAGGTAAACGAGCGTCAGCCTTACGGCGGCGCCTTAGTGTACGCCGCTTTCTCGGGTTCGCATCAGGACGCCATAGCGAAGGGCATGAGGTGGCGCGAGGAAAAGGCGGTGCCTCACTGGACGGTCCCCTACCTGCCTATCGACCCCAAGGACGTCGGCAGACAATACGACGGGGACGTTATACGTATCAACAGTCAAAGCGGCAAGGGAGGCATCGGCTTCCTTCTCCAGAAAAAATTCGGGATCGACCTTCCGCCCAAATTCCGCGAAACCGTCAGCTATTTTTTGAAGGACGTTTCGGATAAGCAGCACAAGGAGCTTTTGCCCGACGAAATATACGACGCTTTTATGGAAAATTTCGTAAATTCGGAGAAAAAGCTTAAGTACAAAGAGGTGCATTTCGTTCAGGGAGACGAATACGAAGCGAAGCTCACCGTTGTTCAGAACAACAAGGAAAGAGTGATCACAGGCACGGGCAACGGAAGGCTCGACGCCGTAAGCGACGCGCTCAGACGCTGTCTGAATATTACCTTTACCATATGCTCCTATAAAGAGCACGCCTTGAACACGGGCTCAAAATCCAAGGCAATATCCTATGTGGAGCTCGCCGACAAAAACGGAGTTATAACCTGGGGAGCGGGATTGCACAGCGACATCATCACCTCGTCGGTAAAGGGACTTATCAGCGCGTTAAATTTAAGCGATGTTCTTTAAAAAATTTTCATTAGGGTATTGACAAATTAACATTGCTGCGGTAAAATAAAAAAGTAAAAAAATTTAAATGCAGGAGCATACTATGCATAATTTATTAACATTCTCCTTTATATTTTGGTTTAGCGGCTTGGGCTTTTATTTTAGCTTCAAGTATTTTTTGCGTACCAAAAATAAAGTTGCGGTGTAAGATAAATTAGGCGTTTTTACGGAAATTTGAGCCTGCACCACAGCGGTGCGGGCTTTTTTGCGGTAATTTAACGTAAATTTATGCAAACGATCCCGTTCCGCAGGCGCAGACTCCAGGCTCATCGGAAAGGAGAACATTTGCATATGGAAGCACAGGATTACTTAAAAAGCTACTACGAGAGTTACGATGAAGACAGCCGCTTGCGCTCAAAGCACGGCTCGGTCGAGTATCTCACCACAATGCGCTATATCGAAAGATACGTTTCCCGCGGCAGCAGAATAATCGAGATAGGCGCGGCAACAGGCCGCTACAGCCATGCGCTCGCTCAAAAGGGCTATACGGTCGATGCAGTGGAGCTGATCAAGCATAATATTGAGATATTCAAAAGCAAAACGACTGTGGGAGAAAATATTTCGATAGTTCGGGGAAACGCGCTTGACTTGTCCGATTTTGAAGACAACACATACGATGTCACTCTGCTGTTAGGTCCCATGTATCACCTTTTTACGGAGCGGGAACAGCAAAAAGCGCTTTCTGAGGCTGTACGCGTCACCAAAAAAGGCGGTATCGTGTTTGCCGCCTACTGCGGAAACGACGCGACGATCGTTCGGTTTTGCTTCGGAAAAGGCATGATAAACATCGAGCCGTACAGATCACTGGTAGACCCCGTGACCTTTAAAGCGGCTTCCACCCCATCCGAGCTTTTTGCACTGCACCGCAAGGAGGATATAGACGCCCTAATAAAAGCTCTTCCCGTCAAGCGGCTGAATTTTGTCGGAACCGACATGGCGGCAAATTATATGCGGGAAACGGTGGATAATATGGACGAGGAGACCTTCGGCAGCTTTTTGAATTATCATTTCCGTATTTGCGAACGGCAGGATATGGTAGGAGCTTCAGACCATTTTCTTGACATTCTTGAAAAAAACAAATAAAAATCTCATAAAAGAAAGGAAACAAAAAAATGATCATTATTCTTAAAAAGGGCGCGCCAAAAACCGAGGTGGACGAGCTTTGCCGCGGGATCGAGGCGCAAAACATCAGGATCAACGAGGTAAAGGGCGAACACACCACTATTCTCGGACTTATCGGCGATACTCACAAAATCGATATGGAAGCAATAGAAGCGCAGGAGATAGTTGAATCGGTCCAGCGCGTGCAGGAGCCCTACAAGGGAGTAAACAGAAAATTCCACCCCGAGGACACGGTGGTAAAAGTGGGCGGCGTCGGGATCGGAGACGGAAACGTTGCGGTGATCGCAGGTCCCTGCTCGATCGAGACCGAGGAGCAGATAGTGGATACCTGTATGCAGGTAAAGGCGGCGGGAGCCAATCTTTTAAGAGGCGGCGCATTCAAGCCCAGAACCTCTCCCTACTCCTTCCAGGGCTTGGGAAACGAGGGGCTCAAGCTGTTCCTAAAAGCAAAAGAAGCAACTGGGCTTCCCATTGTGACCGAGCTTATGTCCTTGGCGCACCTGGATCTCTTTGCAGACGTGGATATTATCCAGGTCGGCGCGAGAAATATGCAGAATTTCGAGATGCTCAAGGAATTGGGCAGATGCAACAAACCGATTCTTTTAAAAAGAGGTCTTGCCAACACCATTGAGGAGCTGCTGATGTCCGCCGAATATATTATTGCGGGAGGAAACACCAATATCATCCTTTGCGAAAGAGGCATAAGGACCTTTGAAACACAGACCCGAAACACGCTGGATATCTCGGCGGTGCCCGTTATAAAAACCCTAAGCCATCTCCCCGTTGTTATCGACCCCAGCCACGCAACGGGAAAATACGAGCTTGTGGAGCCCATGTCCATGGCAGCGGTAGCGGCGGGAGCGGACGGGCTTATCATCGAGGTACACAACAATCCGCAAAAAGCCCTTTGCGACGGCGCGCAGTCTCTTACGCCAAAGCATTTCGACGCCTGCATGAAAAAATGCGCTTCCATCGCTTCGGTTTTAGGCAAAAAGGTAGGTACGCTTTAATGATAAAAATCAACGTCAACAGCTCGACAAACTACGATATCCTAATTGAAAGCGGCTTGCTTGAAAAAAGCGGAGAGCTTGTTTCCGCCGTTGTCAGCTCAAAGAAATGCGCTGTCGTGACAGACGATATCGTGGACGGACTTTACGCCGAAAGGCTAATGAAAAGCCTTGAAAAAAGCGGTTTCAGCGCGGTAAAATTTACGGTCCCCGGCGGTGAGACCTCAAAATCCCACCAACAGCTTATTTCCCTTTATAATTTTCTTTCGGAAAACGATATCACAAGAACGGATTTCATTATCGCGCTGGGAGGCGGAGTGGTGGGCGACCTGACAGGCTACTGCGCGGCTACCTACCTCAGAGGAATAGATTACGTTCAGATACCGACCACCCTTTTGGCGCAGGTTGACAGCTCAGTCGGCGGAAAAACGGCGGTGAACATAGACGCGGGAAAGAATCTTGTGGGCTGCTTTAAACAGCCCGTGCTGGTGATAGCCGATACCGACACCTTGGACACTCTTTCGGAGGACGTTTTCGCCGACGGAATGGGCGAGGTGACAAAATACGGCATGATACGCTCAAGGTCCCTTTTTGAAAAGCTATTAAAAGGAAACGCCCGCGAAAACATCAACGAGATAATAGCGGAATGTGTAAGCATAAAGCGGGACGTGGTGCAAAACGACGAGTTCGACACGGGAGAGCGTATGATACTGAATTTCGGTCACACCTTCGGTCACGCTATCGAAAAATATTCGGGCTACGGCAATATCCACCACGGAAAAGCGGTAGCCATAGGTATGTATATGATAACACGAGCCGCCGAAAAAAACGGCAGCGCGGAAAAAGGGACCGCGGACAAGCTGAAGCTGTGCCTCGAAGCCAATTCCCTGCCTTTTGACAGCGATATACCGTCAGATACGCTGTACACGCTGTCGATAGGCGATAAAAAGCGCACCTCCGATAAGATCAGAATAATAATCTGTCCCGAGATAGGAAAAAGCAGGACGGTCACTCTTACGCTGAACGAATATAAAAAATTTCTGGAGTTAATATGACAAAAAATATTACGATAACGCCAAGCAAGCTTTCGGGGAGAATCACCGTTCCCGCTTCAAAAAGCATTTCTCACCGCGCTCTTATCTGCGCCGCTCTCGCAAGCGGCAGGTCGGAAATAAAAAATCTTTTGGACTGCGCCGACACGAGAGCTACAATAAATATTTTGAAGGCGTTCGGAGCAAAAATTTGCCGCGAGGGGGATCTGACCGTTGTGGAGGGCATTGCATCGCCTGCGGGAAACGCTGTCGCCGATTGCCTTGAAAGCGGCTCCACACTGAGATTTCTTATACCCGTAGCCGCCGCGCTGGGTATCGAAGCGGAATTTCACGGCAGAGCAAAGCTCCCCGAAAGACCGATCACCCCCTACTTTACAGAACTGACAAAAAATGGTATAATATTTGAAACGAGAAAAATGCCCTATAAGATTTTCGGAAAGCTTAAGCCGGGAGATTACAGCTTAGCGGGAGATATCTCGTCTCAGTTTATAAGCGGACTGCTGTTCGCTCTGCCGCTTCTTGACGGGGACAGCAGGATATTTATCACCTCCCCCTTACAATCGAAGCCTTATGTGGATCTAACTATCGCCGAGCTGAACAAATTCGGAATAAATGCGGAGGAAACGGAATACGGCTACTTTGTGGAGGGGAACCAAAGCTATGCTCCGCAAAATACCGTTATCGAGGCGGATATGTCGCAGGCGGCATTTTTCGTTGCGGCAAACGCGCTGGGCTCCGATATCGAGATTGAGGGGCTCAATTTAAACAGCCTACAGGGCGACAAGGCGATCATCGATATAGTCAAAAATGCCGACGGGAACGCCTTTGACGCAGACGCCTCTCAGATACCCGACCTGGTACCCATTCTTGCGGTTTTAGCCGCCTTTTCAAAGGGCACCTCTCATATTGCCAACTGCGGAAGACTAAGACTAAAGGAAAGCGACAGGTTAGCGGTGACTGCGGCGGAGCTCAACAGGCTCGGCGCAAAAGTGACCGAAAACAGCGACAGCTTGACCATTGAGGGCGTAGAAAAATTTCACGGCGGTGTCTGCGACTCTCACACCGATCACCGTATATCTATGTCCCTGGCGATAGCCTCCACCCGCTGCACCGAACCGATAACAATCAACGGAGCGGACTGTGTAAGCAAATCCTACCCCGATTTTTTTGAGGATTTTAAATCGCTGGGCGGCATCGTCAGCGAAGCATAATATTTCACCATTTTACCGAAAGGAAACACGAAATGTCATCCACAATAACTCTCGGAAATATATCCCTTTCGATTTTCGGCGAATCCCACGGTCCTGCGATAGGTGCGGTCATAGACAATCTTCCCGCCGGAGAAGAGCTTGATACCGAAAAGATATACGAGTTTATGTCCCGCCGCGCTCCGAAAAAAGACGGCACAAGCACGACCCGCGGCGAAACGGACGCGCCCGAAATAATAAGCGGCTTTTACAACGGAAAAACCACGGGAGAAGCGCTTTGTGCCGTAATAAAAAACAAGGATCAGCACTCGGCGGATTACAAAAGCATTTCCGAGCTGGCGCGCCCCGGACATTCCGATTATACCGCCTTTTTAAGATATAACGGCTCCAACGATCCCCGAGGCGGAGGTCATTTCTCGGGCAGGCTCACCGCTCCCCTTGTCTTCGCGGGAGCGGTGTGCGGACAAATGCTTGAAAAACGGGGGATATTTACCGCCGCGCATATTTATTCGATAGGAAGTGAAAAGGACGTCCCGTTCGACCCCGTAAGCGTTTCCGAGGATCGGCTCAGACTTGTAAGAGAAAGGTATCTTCCCGTGCTTGACGTGAATGCCGACAGTAAAATGAGGAAGGTCATAGACGAAGCAAGAAACAGCCTCGATTCGGTGGGCGGCATCGTTGAATGCTGCGCCGTGGGCTTCCCCGCGGGGCTTGGCTCCCCCATATACGACGGGATCGAAAACCGCGTTGCACAGCTTGTTTTCGGTATTCCCGCCGTTAAGGGCATAGAATTCGGCGCGGGCTTTAAAGCCGCCTCAATGCGCGGCAGCGAAAATAACGACGAATTTTACGTTGACGGAAACAGTATCAAAACCGCGACCAATAACTCGGGAGGGATATTGGGCGGCATATCGAACGGAATGCCGATCATTTTTCGAGCGGCAATAAAGCCGACGCCGTCCATTGCCCGTACTCAGAATACCGTTGATTTTATCAGAAAAGAAAACGCAGTTATCGAAATAAAGGGCAGACATGACCCATGTATCGTGCCGAGAGCGGTTCCCTGCGTTGAAGCCGCGCTGAATATCGTCTTAATGTCGTTTCTTGCATAATATGCAAAAGGAGGAACAAGGATGTTTCAGTCACCGAAAATTATGATCGACGATAAGCTTACAATACAGATTTATCTTTGTTTTCTTCTGGACAAATTGGGAGAGCTGTCCGAGGAGCAGTTAGCGGATATAATAACCGAAATCGAAGCGGTAAGCTCGCTGTATTTATTTGAAGCCCTAAGCATCTCCCAAGAAAAGGAGCTTATAAAAGCCTGCTTCAAAAAAAACAAAAAGCTATATACGCTGCTCCCTACGGGAAAAACCCTGACGGACGAGTTTTTTAACCGTATCCCGTTATCGGTAAGAGAAAAAAGCATTGAATACGGAAAATATCTTCTCAAAATGTCGGACCTGGAACGGTCTGTAATTTGCAGGATAGAAAGAACGGATTATAACGGTCCGTGTTATCTTACCGTTAAATTTCTGAACGAGCTTAACGGGGATAATTTAATGGACCTTAGAATCTACGCTCCCGATTACGAGCAGGCAAAGCTCATGCGGGAAAGGTTTTTTGAAAAGCCCTCGGATATTGTTGCCAAAATTATGAAAATGTTTATAAAGGACAGCTATTTATAAACGGTTTGCCGTTAAAGCCATCAAGGAGGAAACTATGGATCAAAACAACCTTCGGAACGATAACGATAACGTAACCGAACAGCGGTATACTTCAAACAAGGAATACTCCCTCCCTCAAAACAAAGAGCAGTTCAAGCAGGTTTTGGAGCAAGCGCAGCAGGGACAGTACCGACAGGAGCCGCAGTATCGGCAATACTCCGAGCCTTCCCGCCGAAACGATCACAGTCAGGCCCAGCGCGAGGAGCAAACGGAGCCTCTTGAATACGATATACCCGCCCCCGTACAGACAAGCGGCTTTTCCGAATATAAAAAACCCGTTTACGTGAGCAGGTCCAAGCCCTCAAAAAAGCGCTTCAAGCCTCTTGCGATAATTATTCCCGTTGTTATACTTTTAATAGCGGCGGCTGCCGTTCTTTTCCTATTGTACGGCAGAATTTCTTACCGCAAGGCGGAGGAGAACTATTTCGGCAGCATAATAACCTCGGCGCAGCGCCGTTTGGACAGCTCGAACGACGAAAGCTTGCCCGTTCAAGCCGATATCGGCGTTTCAACCCGATTGGGAGACGCGATAGGGGTCGATCTTTCATCCGCTTCCCTGCACATCGATACCGCAACGCAGGGCGGAGTCGTTTACAATACGCTCGACGCCGCTCTGGGAAAGGTAAGCGTAAACGCGGAGAGCTGGACGGACAAGGAAAAGGGCGGATTTATTCTGCTGCTCCCCCGAGCTTCGGATATATACGCTTATCTGGATGCCTCGGATATGCTTTCCGAAATCAGCGACACGTCGGAATACATACAAATATACGGCGACGTGTTAAGCAAAGCCTCCGAAACCTATTTTGAGATCGTCGGAGAGCCGGAAGCGGAAAAAAACGCGGAATTTACCGTAAACGAAACCGCTTGCACCGCCGATAAATATTCAATACACCTTGACGGAGCTCAAATAGCAAGAATAAAAAAGGCGCTGATCGACAGCGCTTTGGAAAACGAAAAAGCCGCTGCTCTGCTCTGTAAGCAAATGGGCTGTGAAAGCAAGGGGGAGATGCTGTCGGGCGGAAGCGTTAAAGACGAGCTTGATCGGCTCAACGCAATAATCGACGGCGCACAGACCGATCCTACCGTTTTTGATATGACGGTTTACGTTAAAAACAGGACAGTCGTAAACAGAGAGGCTGTCGTCACGTTTTCGGACGTTTCCGACAGCGCCGAAGCCGAAACAATTCGCTTTGATATATGCGAGATACCCACGGACAAGGGACAGCTCGCGCGTATTTATCTTAAGGATAGGGACGGCACCGAATCGGCAATAAGCTGCACAGACGAAACAGATAAGGAGCTTCACAGCGGCAGGCTTACCGTAATGTACGGCGGCGACACATACACGGCGGATTACAGCGAACTTGCCGTTACAAGGGACCTGTTCGTCGGCAAGATAAGCGTTACCTCCGTAAACAATCCCGCCTTTATCGCTGCCATGGAATTAAAAACAGAAGATAATATCAAGTCCTTGGTAATCAGCGTTCCCAATATCGTTACGGCTGAAATGACCTTTAAGCCGTCCGAAATGCCGTTTAAGGAGCAGCCTGCCCTCTCCGATGGTGAATACGCCGACTTTTCCGAGCTTCTCGGAGCGGGAAGCGGAACGCTGTCGGAGGCTTCGGTCAGCGCAAGGGAAAGGTTCTCCGAGGATATGCAAAAATACATTCTGAGTCTTTTGAAAGGCGAGGATATCGGCAGCGGCACGGAAAACAACAGCACAAGCGCTCCTTCCGACGCCGAAAAGCAGCCTGAAGAGACAAGCTCGGAAAGCGCCGAAAACAACATTGAAAATAATACGGAGAGCGCAAGCGAAGACCCCGGCTCCGCACCCGACAATACGGATAATGCAGATAACAACGAGGAGGCGTCAACGCAGAACAGCGAGGAGATAGGCTCCGTTCCCGAGACCGCCGTGCCGGAAAGCAGCGCTCCGTCGGTTCCTCCCTCGAATACCGCCCCTTCAGTCACGCAGCAAACCGTCCCCGCCGCCCCAGCCCCAACTCTTGACACAGGCGGTTCGCAGAAAATAAGCAATTCTCAGCTTGACAGCTTCAACAGCGGAAATTACTATAAAACGGAAATTTATATAGACGGAGCCGCAAACGCCGACAGCAGCGTTTATATTTCCGAAATAAGCGGCGCCTTTGACAGCTACATCAAAGGAAAAGCGCTGCAAATCGACTTTGCGGAAAATTACAGCTTCGATTCCGCTCTTGTTGTCATAACCATACCGTCAAGCACCGTTACAAGCGGAAGATACTATCCCGACAGCGAGGTGCTGCGCGGACTGAACCGTTACCGTTTAATGGGAATGAATACCTCCGACAGCTATGAAAGCGAGATAAGCTTTTATAAATATTCGGGAAATCAGATCGGTTTTATTGTGGAGGGTCCGAGTTATTATTATCTTATAGATATGGACGAATACTACCACAGCGTTTTGGGAACGGCTCCCGATGATATAGAGGTGCAGTACGATTAACCTTTTTTGAATATCCGTTTATAATACAAATGGGGCTGTAAAAAGGGAATGTAAAAAAACGACCTGTCGAAAGCGGGTCGTTTTTTTATAGTAATTGTCAATTATCAATTTTTTAAAGTTTTAGGATAGTTTTTTTACAGCCCCATTTTTCTTTAACAATGTTCTTTACTAAAGCTGATCCACTATCTCTATCTCCTCAAACAACGCGCTTTCGTCGTCGTCAAGCTCCTCGACCTCCGCCTCCGGTATGCCTACGGGAGCGGAATCGTCATAATCCTCCGCAGCATCGGAGGGCGAAACATTTATAGAGGTGACCAAATTCTTTATTTCCTTTAACTCGTCCTTTATACTACCGCCTGTTTCCTTAAGCTCGTCCTTGATATTTCCTCCTGTCTCCTTAAGCTCGCCTTTGATATTGCCTGTAGTCTCCTTTACCTGCTCCTTTAAGTTGACGGTAGTTTCCTTTACCTGCTCCTTAAGGCTGCCTGTGGTCTCCTTGACCTGTTCCTTGAAGCTCTCGCCCGTTTCCTTAAGGTGCTCGATGGTTTCCTCGCCCTTTTTTACCATATCCTCGGATTTTACCTGCTTGATCCCCTCGGAAATTTTATCGGCGGTCGTTTTGATGGTGCCTACCGCGTACATTGACGCTCTGCGTATTTTTCCGCCCTTGCGGGATTCCTCCTTATACTCCGTATATGCGGAAGCGTTTTCTTTCTTTTCAGTCATTTTTTTGTACACTAAGTATCCGATTCCCGCTGTTCCTGCCAATGCTAAAATTGCTGTTAATGCTTTCATAATATTACCCTTTCTTTTCGATCTGAAATAATTTAACAGGCTTACTGCCTTTAAATGTCATTTTAATTTAATTATTATATCATAAATTTCCAAAAAAGTAAATACCCTTTTTAAAAAAAGGGAAAACGAATATACGCGAATATGCGGAAAACTATTCACGATAGGCTTCCAAATAATAAATGGGCATACCCATTCCCGTAAATCGCTCCT
This sequence comes from Bacteroides sp., assembly GCA_023663265.1. GTDB lineage: Bacteria > Bacillota > Clostridia > Oscillospirales > Ruminococcaceae > Ruminiclostridium_E. Next base: position 7,614 of record JAMPHV010000002.1, on the reverse strand, counting down.
CGTATTCAGTCATAATATTCCCCTCTATGCCGCTGTTATGTAGATCGAGCGAAACATTTTTCATACGCCAGCCGTGTTGGGAAAAATTTTCAACGGAAAATTCAAAAAGACGGCGGTTATCCGTTTTTTGCCTGATGTCTCCTTCCCTTGCAAGAACAGAAGCGTATATTTTCAGAAAAAGAGGATGAGTAAGGCGGTGCTTGGCATAGCGCTCCTTGGGATAAGGGCAGCTGAAATTAAGATAAATACGCTCGACCGATCGGGGCGCAAAGACCTTTTCCAAATACTCCGCCTTGCCTGCATAATATCTGAGATTTTTTATTCCGCTTTTTTGAGTTCTTTCCAATGCGGTGATCAGCACATTTGGCGTCTGCTCCAGGGCTATAAAGTTTATATCGGGGTTTTGCTCCGCCATCTGCTGTATAAACCTGCCTTTTCCGCAGCCGATCTCAAGATGCACGGGATTAAGGTTACCGAAGACCTTTTGACGGTCAAACGGCTCGGTTATCGGTCTGTCCCTTTGCTCCGCTATATAATCGGGAAGCCAGCCGAGACAAACGTCCCCGCATTGCTCAAGACGCTGATCCAAGTGGCGCTTTTTTCTCATTCTCATATATCGATAATTTCCTTTCACATAAAAGCCGTTCTTATAGTATACCACAATAACGCCGAAATGTCCATAAAATTTCATAAAAAATAACGGGTTTAAACGAACAAAACAAAGGCAGATAAGACTTTGCGGCTTTTTTGACAGCTGTGACAGTCGGTTACAAAATCAACTGCTTTTATCGTAAAAAATCAGTTCAAAAATTTGTTGAAACTGTTATAAACACTTATAAACAACCGACTTTTTTTCAAGAAAACGGTTTTTATCGGCTTGTCGGCTTAAATTGAAAACGATTACATAGCGAGATTTATACATTTATAGTCACAGTTAATAAAAAAGTAGATGCTTTTTTGTAATTTCTGTCATGTAACCGTTGTTAAACCTCAATAAAAAAACTATTGACCTTTTTAATTTTTTGGTATATAATACTGATTAGTGAAAATATATAAAAAAGATAACTTTCAACAAGATATTTTTTATATGTCACTTTCGGATAAAATACATACAAATTCGGTTTTTCTTATACTATCGCTTTTTCTTATACGATTATGAAATATCTTATCGGATAAACGTCTCATCTGCCTATATAACTCATTTAATCGGGCATTTTCCAAACCCCGGAGGAGGTAACTTTGCATCAGCCGTACTTACATAACGACACCGAATTTATCGGTAACGTGAAAATTCTGATAACCGACACAAACACCGACGTGCTGCACGCGGACGAGGGAGCCTACGGCTTCTTTGCCGTTCTCCGCTCCAACGGGAACGCCTTGATACGCGCCTTGGAATTGGAAAAATACATAAATGAGATTAAGAAAATTTCCGCCGTGCGCGACAGCTTTAATTTGATCATAAAAAATTCTCACGGATATTTCAACGCTGTTTTCACCGTGGACAAAAAAATCGAAGATAAAACGTCGGTCAACATTATGCTCTTTAAGTCGCATGAAACCGATACCGTTTTGGCGGCGGCTTCCCTTTCGGCGGACTGCGTTTTCCGCTACGACCTGACAAGCAAAAAAATGTATCTCTATACCAACCGCGGAGGCGAATTTGCCTTTACGGGCTGTATGGACGATTTTGAAAAATATTTTATCGAAAAGAACGTTGTCTGCGAAGAGGACGCGGAGCTCTTCCGCCGTCTTTGCAGAGACGTTTACGAAGGCAAAAGCGATATAAGCTGCGAGCTCAGACTCTCAAACGGCGGAGACTTCTCCCCTTATTCCATTAAGGCACAGACCACCGCAGCGGGAGGAGAGGAAAGCGTAATGGGTCTGCTTGTCAAGATCGACAAGGACAGCCGAAGCGCGGCAGCAACAGAAGCATACAGCGATTTCGAGAAAGAGATCACCGAATACGCCTTTGATACCGCCGATAGATCGGTCGATGCGGACGAAGCGATAAGATCCGTGCTTGCAAAGACGGGAAAGCATTTCGGTCTTGACAGAGCGTATGTAATCGAAACAGGCGAAAAGCCCTGCTCCCTAAAAGTGAGCCACAGCTACTGCTCCTCTAACGAATACATGACCAAGGACGACCTCGAGCAAACGGACAGCAATACATGGAGCCTTATGCTTTCCTTGTTTGACGTTAACGGAGTTGTATATGCCGAAAGCATGAAAAACGGCAATATACCCGATATTTTAAAAAGCTTTTCCGTTTCCCTGTCGGGCAGCGCAAAATCCACACTGTACTGCGCCCTCGGCAGCTGCGGCAAATTCAACGGAGTTTTATGCTGCGAAAACTTTAAGGAAGCCAAAAGCTTTGACAGCCGAGATATAGGGACGCTTAAAACCGTAGGCAGGATCATTTCCTCCTATCTGTTTAAGCTGCGCGATTTTCAGACCGCGGGCAAAACCATTGACCGACTTACCAATTACGATAAGCTTACGGGTATGCCCAATCTCAACAAGTTTAGGCGTATCGCCGCCGAAACGCTGCAAATGGAAGAAAGACCCGAAAATCTTTCTCTGATCTATTACGATATCAATAATTTTAAATATGTTAACGAAAAATACGGCGAGGAAAACGGCGACCGTGTGCTGAGAGATTTTGCGGCGGCGATCGCGCCTAACAAAAAGGAAATAATATTCAGCTCGCGCATTTTTTCCGATAAGTTCATTTCTCTTGTGCGATGCCCCGAGGGCGAGCTTGAAAGCACAGCTCTGTCTGTTACCGACGCCTTTGTGCATAACGAAAAGCTTAAGCATTCGGGCTTCAACTTCACCTTCTCCTGCGGCTTATACACCTTTACCGATAAAAACATCGATATAAATACAGCGCTCGATAATGTTGCCCTTGCGGCAAAAAGCGAAAAAAATATCACGGAGACCACCTGCGTTGCCTATCGCGAAAGCATGAGCAACAGCATCAAGTATGAAATAGAAATGCTCAACAACGCCATGAAAGGGCTTATCAACCGCGAATTTGTGGTATACTATCAGCCCAAGATCGCGTTGGAAAATTCCCGTCTTGTTGGCGGCGAGGCGTTAGTGCGCTGGAGAAAGCCTGACGGCACCATGATCCCACCCAACGACTTTATCCCCTGTCTTGAAAAGAACGGCTTTATAACCGCGCTTGATTTTTACGTTTACGAGGAGGTATGCCGCTTTATAAAAAGCAGGATAGACAGCGGGCTTCCCGTGGTGCCTATTTCGGTCAATGTTTCTATGCTCCATTTAAAGGAGGAAGGCTTCCTTGAAAGAATAAAAAGCTTGGTAAGCAGCTACGGCATTCCCACTCATCTGTTAGAGTTCGAGCTTACGGAAAGCGTATTCCTTGAAAATCAAAAGGAAGCTCTCGACGTAATGGAAAAAATGAAGCAAATAGGCTTTATGGTTTCAATCGACGACTTCGGCTCGGGCTTTTCCTCGCTTAACCTTTTAAAGAGCCTGCCCGTTGACATTCTTAAAATAGACAAGGAATTTTTTGCCAACCACACGCTGCTGAATAACGATCAAATCATTATTTCAAGCATTATCAGCATGGCAACTCGTCTTCATATTTCCGTTATCTGCGAGGGCGTTGAGACGGTGGATCAGATACATTTCCTCAAGGAAACGAGCTGCGATATGGTCCAAGGATATTTTTACTCAAAGCCGGTCGACGAGGATATGTTTAGGGATTTTAACTCCCATACGGATTTTCATAAGGCTGATGAATGATCCGCATGATCTATTTTCGCAACAAATTCCGACCTACGGAATTTTGTTATACCTCATTTAAAGGGGCTGCTGCAATCAAGCAACAGCCCCCATTCTTATGCTCTTTCCAAATACAAAAACAGACTGAATATTGATACTAATTCCAAACAGAATTACGTCTCCGTTATCGGCGGCTCTATCCCGAGCTGCTCGTAAAGATGATCCAGCCTGTTTTCATAATCCTCGAGCCTTTCCTCCAGCGCCGCCTTTTCCTCCGCCTCCTGCTTTTGGAGCTTGGTCTGCACCGAAAGATCGAGAGTATAAACGGTTACGGAGATAAAGGCAAAGACCGCAAGTCCGACCGTAACGGGATTGAAATGTCCCTTGCTCTCGGTTTTCTCGTTTATAAGCGCGCGAACGGGAGTTTTTGACAAAGCCGCTTTAAGCGCAATGTAAAGAGGAACGGAAATAACAACCGCCAAAACCGCGTTCACCGAGGAGGTGACCGCGTTTGTGCCTACCGCTATCCACGCAGCTTCCACAGTGCCTCCCAAAATAAGGACGGTAAAAAAAGATTTTACAAGATACAGAACTATATAAGTAAGCTGTCCGAAAACCGCCGCTATGACCGTGGTCAAAAGCGGTATCCTGCCGTCGGCGTTTCGGCGGTTTAGCTTGCCCGCAGCAAAGCCCATAGCAAACTTTGATATAAAGGTATAGGGCGCTGAAAGTACATAAGCGGGATTAAACAGGTCATACATAGCCGCCCCGATTCCGCTTGCAATGCCTCCCGTGCTCCCGCAGAACAAAAGTCCCGCAAGAAGACACATGGAATTGCCGAGATGTATCCGCGTCACCAAAAGCCCGTTGGGTATGGGGAAGGAAAGATAATTTCCCACATAGACCAGCGCCGCCATCAACCCCACCGTTACGATCTTCATAATTCTTTTATTCGCTGTGCGTTCCATTGTAATTCTTCCTTTCGGGTCAAAAATGTTTCTGTTTATATTTTAATCGGTAAACCTGCACAATGCAAATCCGTAAATCAAAATATTATTTTTTGCGGTTTTATATATTTTAACCTATTTTCAAGGAATATGTTTATAATATTATGTCGTATCGACGATGTTTTTGAGCTTGCATTTTTTATAAGGAAACGCCGATTTATGCATTTTACACAAATCGGCGTTTTTTTATCATATTTATTGAGATATTTGTTAGAACCTGTCTTCACAAGATTTGTGCGTGGATTTTCGAGCAAATTTTGTCGAGGACAAGGCGGAAAGCCGCAGGAATACTTGATGTATTTCAAGGATTTCCAACGCAGTCATCGGCAAAATTTGCCGAAAAGACGCGTACAATATCTTGTGAAAACAGGTTCTTAGAACGTCATGGACTTAGTCGGTAAAATACACGCCATAACGATATACGCGACCAGCATAGGAAAGCATGCGGTAAACACGCTTATCAAAACCGCCAGCAGTCTTACCACGTTGTGATCTAAATTAAGATATTCCGCAATACCTCCGCAAACTCCGCAAAATACCCTTCCCTGCTCTATCCTATACAATTTTTTGGGCATATTATTCACTCTCCTTGTCCGTAAAATCGATCCTTACCTCTCCTACTCCCGAGCTGACCTTAAAAGTGTATTTTCCTCCGCTTGTCTGAACGGGAGCGTTTCCGTTGATCTTGACCTGACCTATTCCCGAATCGACCTTAAAGCTGTAATCGGCAGAGCTTCCGTATACGTTCATTTTAACCTCGCCAACGCCGTTTTGTATATAAGCGTCGCCGTTGATCTCTCCGCTGAAGCTGAAGCTCCCTATTCCGCTGTCGGATTTTATGCTGCCGCATTTTACGTTTGAAGCGTTCACCTCTCCAACTCCGGACTCGATCTCTAAATTTCCGCAGCTTAAGGTATCTATTTTTATTGCGCCCGCACCCGTGTCCATATCCAGCTCTCCGTCAACGACAACGTTTTTCAGGCTTAATTCGCCTGCGCCGTTGTCGATATCCATTTCCCTTGCCGCAATATCCGAGATGAGCATATTTCCCGCTCCGTTATCGATCTCCATGTCGTCGTAAACCGCGTCCTCGGGAAAAATTACGGTGATCTCGTCGTTTCCGCTCATATCGAAGCTGAAAAAGGTGAAGCCTTTCTTGTATTTTATCGTCAGCGTATCCCCTTTGACCTCGTATTTAAATTGATCGGCCACAATATTTTTTGTCTGTATATCTATTTTATCAACATTTCCTCTCTTTACCACTACCTTGCCGTGTCCTATGTCTATTTTTACGTTTTTGATCTCGCTTGTTTCCATTATATCCGTTCCTCCGATTGCATATTCACCGCTTGCGTATTCATAGTCGTTGCCGCCGTAAAAAACGTGTACGCCCGTTGGGTTTATCGTCACCTCCGGGAAGTTCGTAAACAGCCTCCAGCCGTCTATGCATACGGCTGTTGTTACCAGTACCAGACCTGCCGCCACTATCGAGCCGCCTACTATATATTTTGCCGCGCCTTTTTTCATTGTCTTGCCTCCTTTTTTCCCGTAAGCCTGTTGAATAACGAGCCTATCCCTTTAACGCAAGCCGTTATGAGTTTAACTATCGCCTTGCTGAGCGGGTATACAGCCAAGGGTATCAAGCCCCCCAAAATAAGAGCTATGCCTATCAAAAATATTCCCGCCGTCGGTTCGGTAAACAAAGCTACCGCTCCGCCCACAAGCAGACCCAGCGCTCCTGCGCCGAAGCCCGCGTACAAGCCTATCAACGCGCCGATAAGACCGACAATTACCCCTAAAACAGCTGACAGAAGTCCGAGCCAGATAGGCGAAGCCAAAACGGCAAGCACTATAATCAAGGCAAGCTGTCCGCCCGTCCACCTATTCGCCTGCTGCGCAGGAGTTGGCGGAGGCGTAAATCCGCCGAAACCGCTGCCGTCGTTTTCCGTCTTAGGTTCGGGATTAACCTTATCGTTTTCGGCAATTATGGATTGTGCCAGCGACTCGGGAGTACCTAAGCTGGCAATGACCGCCTGCTCGTTTTCCTCGCCCGCGTCGCTGAAAAACTCCTCGTAATAGCTCATAGCCGCTTCCCTCTCCTCCTTGGGCAATGAGGAAAGCGCATTTCTGAGCTGAGATAAAAACTCGTATTTATTCATTGGGGTCCTGCTCCTCTCCTTGAGTAAAAATTATGTCCTCAATTTTTTTCCTATGCAGCTTCCACTCCTCGCGGTACAGCTCCAGCGCCGCGCTGCCCTTTGGAGTTACTCGGTAATACCGTCGGTTTCTTCCCTGAAATTCTCTGTCGTAGGTTTCAAGCACCTCTTCCTTTTGCAGCCGCCGCAGTACTGGATACAGAGTTGATTCGGACACGTCTACGGCTACTCTTATATCCTGTGTTATTTTATACCCGTAGGTGTCGTCCTTAGCCACAACCGCCAGCACCAAAGCGTCAAGCAATGCCGACGTGATCGGGAACGTCATTTGATCACCTCTCTGTCAAAATATCGGTTTTGCGTTTCTTTTAAAAGTGTTTTTATAGCTTTTACTATATTATAGCGTATATAATATCGTTTGTCAATACAATATTGTAAATTTTTTCAAAAAATTTATGCTGTAAGAAAAACAGCTTTAAAAAACTATACCAAAGCTTCAAAAAATTGTCAATTATTATAACGAAACTTAAGTTTCACCAAAATTTCTAAATCAGAGATACTGTTTTTATGACTGCGCTTAAGATAATGCTTTAATTTTCATAAAAGCACTGATTTACTAATTCTTAAAATTGCATATTATGTGATGTTCTTTTATTCTCGGAAGCGAGAGCAGCGCGCCTCCCGCGGGGCTTAAGTGT
>JAMPHV010000029.1 GCA_023663265.1 Bacteroides sp. | reverse complement strand
CGACAAAATTTGCTCGAAAATCCACGCACAAATCTTGTGAAGACAGGTTCTAAAATTAAGGAGCAAATATGGTCTTTTCGGATTTGTTTTTTCTCTACGCTTTCCTGCCCGCCTGTCTTTTGCTGTATTTCTGCGTAAGGAACATACACTGGAAAAACAGTGTGCTGATCCTGTTTTCCCTTATTTTCTACGCTTGGGGAGAGCCGTTTTGGATAATTCTCCTATTGGGGAGCGTGATCGTCAACTACTTCTGCGGTCTGCTGATAGATCGTTTCAGAAATACCCCTTATTCAAAAATCGGCGTTATAATTTCCCTTATCACAAGTCTCGGCGCTCTTGCCGTCTTTAAATACACCGATTTCATCGCGGAAAATCTAAACGCGATTTTGCCCTTTGACATTCCCGCTCCGCATATCGGTCTGCCTATCGGCATAAGCTTTTACACGTTCCAGATCATTTCCTATATTCTCGACGCCTATTGGGGAAAGGTAAAGGTTCAGCGCAGCCCCCTTAAATTTCTGATGTACGTGTCGCTGTTCCCGCAGCTTGTGGCGGGTCCCATAGTGCGCTACGGAGTCATTGAAAAGGAGATAGACGAAAGAAGCTCCTCCGCCGCCGACATAAGCGAGGGCGTCACGCGCTTTATCGCAGGTCTCGGAAAAAAGGTGATTATTGCCAACAATATAAGCTCGATCGTGATAACTCTTTTCGGAGACGCGTCAAAAGGATATACCGACATTTCCTCCGTTTCCGTGGCGGGAGTGTGGTACGGGGTGGTGCTGCTCAGCCTGTGGTACTACTTCGATTTCTCGGGCTACTCCGATATGGCGATAGGCTTGGGACGTATCTTCGGCTTCCATTTCAACGAAAACTTCAACTATCCCTTTATCAGCAAAAACATCACCGAGTTTTGGCAAAGGTGGCACATCTCGCTGGGCTCCTTTTTTCGCGACTACCTGCTGTACGTTCCCCTGTTCGGAAAACGCAGACAGTATTTGAGCCTTTTCCTCGTATGGTTCTGTACGGGTCTTTGGCACGGCGCGAGCTGGAATTACATTATATGGGGCTTATACTTCGGCTTGTTCATATTTATCGAAAGAAGGATCGGAAACAAGCGCATGAAAAAAATGCCCAAGTACCTCGCTCATATATACAGTCTTTTAATAATAGTTATCGGCTTCGGTATCTTCCATTTTGAGGACCTGTCCGTTTTGGGCGATTTCTTTGGTTCGCTGGTCGGGCTCAACGGCAACCCGCTTATCGATATCACGGTCAAGACCCTGTTTATGAACAATATATTCCTTTTTGCCGCTGCGCTTGTTTTGAGCGTACCGTGGCTGCCAAGGCTCAAGACCTTTATTATGAAGAGCTCCTCCGGCTTAGCGGTCAGCGGAATGGCGCAGACCGTCTTCAACATAGCGATTCTTGCCGTCTCCAGCATAATGCTGGTAAACAATACCAATAATCCGTTTCTGTACTTCAGATTTTAAAGCAATCATTTACAAGTAGTTTATGGCTGTATCAATTCAACGCAAAGTATAAAAATAAACGACACCGAAAGGAAAAGAAAATGATCACACAAGAACACATCGGCTTTCACAACGGCTACAAGCTCTGGAAGGTGACCCTCTCGAACTCAAAGGGCATGGAGGTGACCCTGACCAACTACGGCGGCTCGATCATGAGCATAAAGGTCCCCGACAGAGACGGGAACCTCGGCGAGGTGGTATTGGGCTACGACGATATCCAAGGCTACATCAGCGGCACCTCGTCCCAGGGCGCTCTGGTGGGGCGCTTCGCCAACCGCATAGGCGGAGGAAAATTCACCCTCAACGGCACAGAATACAAGCTTTTCAAAAACGACGGCGAAAATACTCTTCACGGCGGCTCGGTAGGCTACAACAAAAGAGTATGGGAGCTTATAGCCGCCGAGTACGACGAAAACGGCGGAGAAAGCCATGCAGTGTTCGGCTACACCAGTCCCGACGGCGAGGAAAATTTCCCCGGCACTGCGGCGATAACCGTTGACTACTGCCTTGACGAAAAAAACGCTCTTTCCTTGACCTACGACGCGGTCTCAAGCTCCGACACGGTGCTTAACCTTACCAATCACGTTTATTTTAACCTCTCCGGAGAGGGAAGCATAATGGACACGGAAATGCAGATATTCGCCGATAAATACACGCCTGTTGACGACGCGCTTATCCCCACGGGAGAAATTGCCGACGTAAAGGGCACGGCGTTCGACTTCACCTCTCTGCGCCCTATCCGAAGCAAGGACATAGACGGCTACGACCATAATTTTATTATCCGCAGCCAAAAGGACGCCGATCTCTCCACCGCTGCGTTTGCCAGGGACCCCAAAAGCGGGCGCACCCTCACCTGTAAGACCGACATGCCCGCCATGCAGCTTTACACCGCCAACGGTCTCGAAAACGAAATAGGCAGAGGCGGAAAGGTCATGAGCAGACAAACGGGCTTTTGTCTCGAAACTCAATTCTGCCCCGACAGCCCCAATAAGCCGCAGTTCCCCTCCTGCGTTCTTAAACAGGAAGAAGAATATCATCACGTTACCGTTTACGAATTCGGGACCGACGAGGAATAACGGCTGTAAAAGGAAAGGAACCGTTGAAATGAATATTCGCGAGGTACAGGAAAAAATCCTTAAGCTTAAAAAGGAAAAGGATTTCTGCATTTTGGCTCACAGCTACGTTAAAAAGGAGATACTCGAAATTGCCGACATTACGGGCGACAGCTTTAAGCTGAGCCGAAACGTTTGCGATACCGAGGCTGAAAACATACTTTTCTGCGGCGTGCACTTTATGGCGGAGACCGCGAAAATGCTGAATCCCGACAAAAAGGTATATCTTGCCAACGGCGGCGCAGGCTGCCCCATGGCGGAGCAGTTCACCCCCGCCGACATAGCAGAGCTTAAAAGAAAATATCCCCTGCACTCGGTGGTCGCCTATATCAACACCACCGCCGCTCTTAAAGAGCACTGCGACGTCTGCGTTACAAGCGCCTCGGCGGTGGAGATAGTCCGCAAAATGGACAGCGACAAGATACTTTTTATTCCCGACCCCAACCTGGGAGCATTTGTCAAGGACAGTCTGCCGCAGAAGGACGTCAAGCTTGTTCAGGGCGGCTGTCCCATTCACGCGGCGGTTACGGTTGAAGAAGCCGAGGAAGCGAAAAGGCTTTATCCGAACGCTCTTTTGCTTGTTCACCCCGAATGTGTTCCCGCCGTCGCGGCTTTGGCGGACTATATCGGTTCCACCTCGGGCATAATCGCCTTTGCGAAGAAATCCGATCATAAGGAGTTTATTATAGGAACGGAGCTCGAGATCGCGGAAACTCTTCAATACGAGTGCCCCGACAAGACCTTTAATCTGCTTTCCAAAAAGCTTATCTGCCCCGATATGAAGCTCACCACACTTTTCGACGTCTTAAACGTTCTCGAGCGCCCCGAAAGCGCCTGCGAAATAATCATGAGCAAGGAGCAGGCGGAAAAATCAAGGAAATGTATTGATGAAATGTTAAGACTGGGAGAATAAAAAAATATATTTTACTCAAAGTATAATAGTGGCTGTAAAAAAACGACCTGTCGAAAACGGGTCGTTTTTTATTATAATAATTGACAATTGATAATTTTTTTAGTTTTGGGATAGTTTTTTACAGCCACTATTATTCCTATTCTTCCTTAAGCCATTTACGGCAAAATCTGCTCAGTATGGGAATATCGCTGCTCATTATATCAAAAATACTTTCAAAATCAACTTCACCGTAAGCATGAACAACAATATTCCTTAGACCGGAAACCTGCTTCCACGGAATTTCCGTATTTTCACCGCGAAAATCCTCCGGAATAAGCCGCACTAACTCGCCGATCTGTATTAAGCACATACACACTGAACGTTGATAGTCCCTGTCCGATAAAAAATTATCTAATATTTCTCCATAGCGTTTTTGAGAATTGCTTATTTCCGAACAATAATAATCAATATGCTCCAATATATCCTTAATTTTCTTTGACATAAACCGAAACGCCCTCCCTAACTATGTTTGCAAGAAAAATACGTGATTTCTCCGTTGCATAATCGGCTGTGAGTGCCTTTTCCGATACAACATCTACGTCAATTCCGAAAGCTTCCTCAAAATCCGTATAGACGCCGCCTATTGCAAACATTCCCTTTAGTCTCTTATAGCATATAAACAAATCGATATCACTTTCTTCGGTGGCTTCTCCACGCGCATAGGAACCGAACAACAGCACCTTTTCTATCCCATATCTCTCTGCAACGGGCTTGACCCTTCTTCTGATCTCGTCAAGAGTATAGATTTTCCCCATTAACGTTACCTTTCCCGTATCATAATATTATCGGTTCTGCTTATTACAGCCGTTATCCGCGCTCAGCGCCGTATGCTCGTCCAGCACAAAATCGATCTGTCCCGCGCCCACGTTTACCGCCGACAACGTGACCTTGACCCTGTCTCCCATAGCGTAGACGGTATTTGAAAGGGTCTCGACCAGCATAATATTGTTCTTTACCTCATACTCTCCCTCGGGAAGCGTAAAGGTGTCTATCCTGCCCTCTACGGTATTGGGGAGCTCGACGAATATACCGCTGTTTATAACCCCGGAAATAATACCCTCAAACTGCTCGCCTACATGATTTTTCATATATTCCGCCGCGTAAAATTTCTCACAGTCGCGCTCCGCGTTTACGGCGGTGACCTCGGTATCGCTGGCGCGAGTGGAATTTTCATTGGCAAAGCGAGCGTAGCGCTTTTCCAGCTTGGACGCCTCGCCCATAACATAATCGGTAAGTATTCTGTGAACGGACAGATCCGCCAAGCGGCGAATGGGAGATGTAAAGTGAGCGTATTCCTTCATCACAAGCCCAAAATGCCCGATGGGATTCTCGCTGTACTTGGCTTTCATCATAGTGCGCAGGGTCATGCGGTGGATTATGGGAGCCCTCGGATCGTCCTTACAGTCCTTAAGAAGCTGTGCAAGGTCCTTTGCGGAGGAGCTTTCGTTTATTCCCTTGGGATTGATTCCCATAGCCACCAGCGTATCCTGAAGCATCATCAGCTTTTCGGCGGAGGGCGCCTCATGAACGCGGTAAACAAAGGGAATATGATTGGACATTCCCACCTTGGCGGCGCAATTGTTGGCTGCAAGCATAAACTCCTCTATTATACCCTCGGCAACGCCGCCCTCTCTTGCCTTAATATCGATACAAACGCCGTTTTCATCGCAAATTATCTTGCTTTCAACGCTGTTTATCTCGGGGGCTCCGCGCTGCTCCCTGTTTTTCTTAAGTATTGCCGCAAGCTCGTTCATAACGGGAATCTGACCGATAACCTCTGCGTATTTTTCCTTTATCTCCTCGTCCTCTTCTCCCGCGATTATTTTGTTTACCTCGCTGTAAACTCCCTTGACCCTTGATCTTATAAGGGATTTTACAAAGCGGTACTTATTGATCTCCCCGTTGGCGTCAAGCTCCATAAGACAGGAAAAAGCCAGTCTTTCCTCCTTCGGATTAAGAGAACAGATTCCGTTGCTCAATTCCTTGGGCAGCATCGGAATTACCATATCAGCAATATAAACGCTGGTCCCCCTTTTATTCGCCTCCTGGTCAAGAGCGGTGCCCTTTTTTACATAGTGGGACACGTCGGCGATATGGACCCCGAGCTTATAGCCTTTAGGCGTCTTCTCTATGCTGACGGCGTCGTCTATATCCTTGGTATCCGCTCCGTCCACCGTAAAAATGGGAAGATCCCTCAGATCGGTACGCATAGCCTTTTCGCTGCTCGGTATCCCCTTTTTTTCGATCTCTTTTGCTTCCTTTACTACCGCCTCGGGAAATTCGGTAGGTATCTGTTTTTCCTCAATATAGGCTTTCACCGACACTCTGGCGACGTCCGAGCTTCCGAAAACCTCGGTAATGGTCGCCACGTGCTCCGAATGACGCTCGCCGCGCTTCTTTATCTCAAAGCGCACCTTATCGCCCACTCGTACCGCCTGCTCGCCGAAGCCGACTATCGCAAGCGGAACGGGAGATGAGAAGGTAGAGGGCTGAAGCCGTATTTCTCCGTTGTGATCCACCACCACGCCCGTAAGCATACCCGAGGAAAACTCCAACACCGAGGTCACGACCGCGGTCTGAGAACGGTTGAACTCGTCCTTGTCGGCAATGATCTTCACAAGCACCCTATCTCCGGGCACTGCGCCGTGACAGTCCTTACCCCTTACAAAGACCTCCTCTCCCTCCTCGCTGTCCTCCAGCCTTACAAAGCCGTGACTGCGGGCGGAACGCGTTACCTCCCCCAAATGATATTTATCGGGATTCTTTAGGGAATAACGAAGCTTGGAGTAATTGAGCACCTTGAACCGCTTCATATCCTCCAGCTCTCTGCTTATTATCTTATTGTCCTTTTTCTTTCCTATTAGGGAAATTATCTCGGGCTCGGTCAGCCCTTTCCCGCCTTTTTCAAACAATAAAACGAATATTTTTTCTCTGATGTCAACTCGCATTTGTTTTTTCCTTTCCTTTGATTTTTACAAAAAAGGGGCGAACCCTCGCCCCTCGGATATTTTATTTTCACTCGGCAGCTGCCGATACCTCTTCTGTTTCGTCGGCTTCCGAAGACGTTTCCTCGCCCTCGTCGGCGGTCGTATCATCGGCTTCCGCAGTTATCGCGGGAGTAGTGGTTGTGTCGGAGGAGCCTCCGTCGGATTTTCCCCAGCCGTAGATCGTGAACAGGTTAACAAGCAGCGCAACGACAAATACAACGACCGCCGCGCCCTTTGTCATTCTTGCAAGCTTAGCTTCCCTTGTTCTTCCGGAATTTTTCTGATAATAGTTATCGCCGCTTGCGCCCGAAATGGTCTGGGACATATTCTGCTTGGAATCCTGCATAAGCACCACAAGAACAATGAATACGCAAGCCAAGATCAACAGTATGGCGGCAATTATCTCTAAAACTGACATTTATAAATCTTCCTTCCTGTCCGAGGTCAGCCGACCTGCTTCAAGCCGTTCCCTCATAATTTTGTCATAGAGCCTGTTTAGTATCTCTTCGCACCCGTCTTTTCGGCAAATTTTGCCGAAAACTGCGTCAAAACTCCTTGAAATACATCAAGTATTTCTGCGTCGTTTTTCCTTGTTCTCGGCAAAATTATGCTCGAAAATCCGTGCACGCCGAGATACTAAACAGGCTCTTATTTTAAAAATCTTTCGACAGCGTTGTCAAAGGTTTTCGTATTGACACGCATTATATTATAGCACAGTTTTTTGAAAAAAGCAATAGTTTTTTTAGATTTTAGGATTTTTTTACGTTTTTATAAAAATTCGACCCGTCAATCCCAATTAGAACTTTGACGGGTCTTATTATATTATGCCGATATTGATTTTTTTACTCGTCCTCTTCGTCCTCAAGCGCGCTCAGATCAAATTCCAGCGGCTCTCCGCAGTTGGGGCAAAGTATCCCGCCTGCCGCGATAACGTCAAAATCAACGGTAACGCTGTTGCTGCACTTGGGACAGGTTATCTCGTACAGATCGTCGTCCTCGCAGCCGCAGTCACACTCATCGTCGCCGCAGCCGCACTCGTCGCCGTAAAAATCTTCTTCGATATCCGCTACCGCTTCGTCAATATCGCTTACCACATCGGTAAGATCGGAGAGGTCCATATCTATATCCTCGACTTGATGCGCGATATCGTCAAGCACATCGATAACGGCGGCAAGAAGCTTGCCCTCCTTGGTGGAATCGTCGAGGCTCAGACCCTCCGCCAAGCCCTTGATATAAGAAACCTTTTCAGTAATATTCATATTTATAAGCCTTTCTAAAAAACAATCACTTATTTGCGCGCTCCATATACTCGCCCGTTCTTGTGTCAATGCGAACGACCTCGCCGACGTCGATAAAAAGAGGAACTCTTATCTCCGCGCCCGTTTCGACTGTCGCGGGCTTGGTGGCGTTGGTGGCGGTGTCGCCCTTAAAGCCGGGCTCGGTATCGGTGATCTCAAGCTCTACAAAGTTGGGAGGCTCTACTCCGAACACGTTTCCCTTGTAGCTCAGAATCTTGCATACCATATTTTCCTTTACAAAGCGGAAATTGTCGCCCAAATCCTTTTTGTTGATAGGTACCTGCTCATAGGTCTCGCTGTCCATAAAGTAATACAGATCGCCGTCGCTGTAGGAATATTCCATATCCTTTCTTTCAATAAAAGCGGTGGGGAATTTCGCGGTAGGGTTGTAGGATTTTTCTACGACCGCGCCTGTAATAACGTTCTTTGTCTTGGTGCGAACGAAAGCGGAGCCTTTTCCGGGCTTAACGTGCTGAAACTCGATCACTTGAACTACGTTTCCGTCCTCCTCAAAAGTAACGCCGTTTCTGAAATCACCTGCTGAAATCATAAATTATAACCATTCCTTCCTGTAAAAGTGCCGTTGTTTTATTATCTTTATTATTGTAGCGTATTTTTGCGAATTTTGCAAGGGGTTTTTAAAAAATTATTGTCCGTTGACAAAAATAATTACTCCGCCGCCTGAACGTCGTTGTACAAATTCGTATCGTCTCCGCTTATCTCAACGCCTTTAGCTTCAAAAAGCTCGCTTACCGTGGCGAATTGGTAGCCCTTGTCCAGCAAATAAGGGATAAGCGTGTCCAAAGCCTCGACCGTCTTGGAATTTCCCTCGGCGTCGTGAAGAAGTATTATAACGCCGTCTCTGATCTGCCTTTGAAGCCTTTTTACTCTTGTATCCGCGTCAACGCTGTCGTCCCAGTCGTTGCAGCCTATGCCCGATATAAAGGGCATATCGATATTATCGTACATGGTGTCGTTTACCGCTATATAGGGAGGTCTGAAAAATACGGTAGGCTCTCCCGTTATTTCCTTTACCTTGTCCGATACAAAGGCGGCCTCCTCCCTTATATCCTCGGCGCTCATCTCGTTCATATAGGAATGTGTCCTTGAGTGGTTGTTAATCTCACAGCCCAGGTCGTAGGCTCTCTTGACCGCCTTTGCGCTTTCATCGTTGATATTGTTTCCGATAAGGAAAAACGACGCTCGGACATGATATTTTTCCAGCATATCCAAAACCTCGTTGGTCGTGGTGGTGTTGGGACCGTCGTCGAACGTTAAGGCGATAACGGGCTTTGTAGGGTCGATATCATAAGTGATAGGTACGGGCACGCTGTTTTCCTCGCTTTCCTCTGTTGTTTCGTCCCCCTCGGGCTCCGTGACTGTGATATCGTTATCCGTATTTTCCGTATTCTCGGTCTCCGTGCCGCCGCTGCACGCCGCAAGCAGCGATACGGAAATGAGCGATACCAAAATCAGCTTTATTTTTTTCAATTTTTCTCTTCTCCTTTTTCCGTCAAATGTAAATAAGCGTCTTGGGGGTTTCGGTGATTATGCTGCATCCGTTCTTTGTGACGACGCACATATCCTCTATCCTTACTCCGTATCTTCCCGGGATATATACGCCCGGTTCTATGGTAATGATCATTCCCTCGCGCAGCGTGGTCCCGCTTCGGCTGCTGACGGTGGGACCCTCGTGTATCTCCAGTCCCACGCCGTGACCCAAGCCGTGGGTAAAATACTGCTCGTAGCCCCAGGCGTCCAGCGTGCTTCTCGCCACGTTGTCCACCAGCTTGCAGGAAATATCCGCCCTTACCGCCTTAATGGCGTCGGTGTTTGCTCCCCATACGGCGTTGTAAATGTTTTTCATTTCGTCGGTAGGCTTTCCGAACACCACCGTTCTTGTCATATCCGAATGATAGCCCTTATAAGTCGCGCCGAAATCAAGGGTAAGAAAATCTCCCTCTTGAACGGGCTTATCGGTAGGCACCGCATGAGGACAAGCCGAATTTACCCCGGAGGCGGCGATAGTGGCAAAGGAAACCCCGTCCGAGCCTAAGTCCAGCATCAGAAATTCCAAGGCTGCGGCTATCTGCTTTTCCGTCTGTCCCGCCCGCATGCTGGAAAGGAGCTTTGTAAACGCCGCCTCGGCGATCCTCTGCGCCTTGGTGATACAGGCTATTTCTTGATCGGTCTTTATTATGCGCATTTGCTTCATATAATCCGAAAGCCGATTCGAGCTGTCGAAATTTATTCCGCTGAATCTTCTTTTTAAAGCCGAGAGCACAGATACCGTCATGGTCTCGTCCTCGATATAAACGCTCTGTATCTTCTGCTCGCTTAATATCTCGCCTATCTGATCGTAGAGCTCTCTTTGAAGTATTACCCGACAAAGCGGGTCCGTCACCTGCTGCTCGGTGTGCTCAAAGTAACGGGCGTCTATTATAAAATACGCTCCCTGCTTCGTTATCAACAGCGTTCCGTCCTCCGAACCGAAATCGGTCAAGTACTTTTTGGCTGTCTCCGAGGTAAAAAGCGCCGCCTCATGCTCGTTGGACAGCCATGAGATCACCTTGTCAATATTCATTTCTCTTCTTGTCCTTTCTTGCTTGATTCAATAATATCCTTGACAGCTCTTAAAGCTAAAAGATAGCTGTTTTTTCCGAAGCCCAAAATGCTGCCCCTGCATACGGGTGCTATCACCGAGGTATGTCTGAATTCCTCGCGGGCGTGTATATTGCTCATATGCACCTCCACTACGGGAATTTTTATTGCCGCGATCGCGTCTCTTACGGCATAGCTGTAATGAGTATAGGCTCCCGCGTTCAAGATCACTCCGTCGTTTTCGTCCATAGCGTTGTGCAATGCGTCTATTATCCCGCCCTCGTGATTGCTCTGATAAAACTCGACGCCGATATTCAGCTCCTTCGCCAGCCTCACCGTCTCATTCTGTATCTCCGTGAGACTGTCGTTTCCGTACACTCCCGGCTCGCGTCTGCCCAACAGGTTAAGGTTGGGACCGTTTATTACAAGTATGTTCATTGTTATGACCCGCCTTTATCCGCCTATTCGGTCGTAATATTTCTTCATTTCCGCCGCGTCCTCCGCCTGAGTCCCCGCGCTTTCGCAAATAACGGTGGGCTCAAGCCCTCTTTCTCGAAAAAGCTCCATCAAGGGCTGATACTCGGGACCGTATTCCCTGTCCTCAAAGGTAAGATGCGCCTTTTCTCCGCCTGCGGTGTACATTATCCTGCTGAAATGCACATGAAAGCTTTTCAGCCGCTCGTGTCCCAAGCCCGCTTCTATCTCGTCGAGAATAGCCGCATAATCCTCCTTGGTCCTTATACCGCCGAGGGTCCGCGCGTTCAAGTGACCGAAGTCAACGCAGGGCAGAAATCTTTCATCGGTTTTGCACAGCTCCACTACCTCCGTAAGAGTGCCGAGCTGATTTATCTTTCCCATGGTCTCGGGGCAGATGATCATATCCGAAAGTCCCTTTTCGTCAAGCATCTCCTGCGCCCGCCTCAAGGTGTCCTTAGCAAGCTCCAAGGCGTGTTCTCGGCTCATTTTGGCGCAGGAGCCGCTGTGTATCACTATTTTCCTTGCGCCTAACCTGTGCGCCGCCTCAGCCGATTCCTCGATATATTTAAGGCTCCCCAAGCGGGTCTCCTCCTTTTCGCTCGAAAGGGAGATAAAATAAGGCGCATGCAGCGTCAGCGCTATCCCGTTTTGTTCGGCGATATCGGGAAGCAGCTCGTAGGTCTTTTGAGCGATCCTAACTCCCCTGCCGCACTCTATCTCATAGCCGTTCAAGCCGAGCTCCTTCAAATATTGCGGAAGCTCCTCGGGAAATTTACGCTTGCCGAAGCTTTCCGAATTGCCGCCCGGACCGAATGAAATCGCCATGCTACATCTCCTTTCGATCTTTTTCTATTTTGGAATAATCTCTTTTAAACACCGCGCTTTCGAGCCTTCTCTTAAGGCGGAAGGACCTTTTGTCCTCCAAATGAAAGGGCTCCACCAAAACGGTGTTTACTCCCCTTAGGTTTCCCCCTATGATATCGGTAAATATCTGATCTCCCACAAGGGCGACCGATTTACGCGGAAGCCGCATTTTTCTTAGCGCTCTGCTTACTCCTGCCGTAAGGGGCTTACAGCCGAAGGAGATATAGTCCAAGCCCAGCTCCGCCGCCAAAGGCGCCACTCTTTTTTTTGTGTTGTTGGAAAGCACGATCATTTTCATGCCCAGCTCCCGCATACGGGAAAGCCATTCCGTCACCCCCTGCTCGGCGGCGGGGCTTCCGTGCATGGAAAGGGTATTGTCCAGATCGAGAATAAATCCTCTCAGATGATTTTCCTTTATGAATTTTTCGTCTATATCCAAAACGCTTTTCAGCCACCATTTAGGTTTAAACAACATCATCGTACACCATGTTCTCATAAAAAGAATAAGCCTGCCTTTAGGCAAGCTTACCCGATTCTCTAAGTAAAACCGCCGATATACGGCTCGGATATTTACTTAATGCTTAAAAACCTGTCTTCACAAGATTTTACTTAAACTTGCGCTTGCGAGCAGCTTCGGACTTTTTCTTGCGCTTTACCGAAGGCTTTTCGTAATGCTCTCTCTTGCGAACCTCCGCGAGAACGCCGTCGCGGGCGCAGGAACGCTTGAAGCGCTTCAGCGCGGTGTCTAAGGATTCGTTCTTACCGAGACGAACTTCTGCCATCTATATCCCTCCTTTTGCCGTTGGGCTGGTGTTTCACAAAAATGAAACAAAAGGTAATTTTCAACCTAAGCACAAACAATTGCCTTTACCGAACGAAAACACATTCCTCCGAAAACTTTCAATTTATGCTCAACAAACATTATACATAAAATTTGCAATATTGTCAATAGGTATTTTGAAAAAATTTATCGCTCCCCTATGATTTTCTCCAGCCATATAAGGTCGTACCACCGTCCGAATTTATATGCGCAGCTGTGAAATTCGGCGACCTTGACGAAGCCCATGTGCTCGTGAAATTCCGCGCTGTTTTTGTTCAGATATTCGTCCTCGATATGAGGATAAGCGACAGCGGCGTACAGGTTCAACATTCCCGCTTTTTTCAGCCTGTCCTCTATCGCTTCGTATAACAGCCGCCCTATCCCGCGTTTTCGGGCTGCGCGGTCAACATATACCGTCAGCTCGCAGGAGCGGTCGCACGCCGCCCGTCCCACAAAGGGACCCGCGTAAGCGTAGCCCACCGTCCTGCCGTCCTTTTCGGCTGCGATATAAGGATATCGCTTAAGCGTATTCACGATACGCGCCCTAAATTCGTCATAAGAAGGGACCTCATATTCAAACGAGATCGCCGTATTTTCCACATAGTACGCGTAAATTTCCAAAAGCCTGCCCGCGTCCTCGGGAGCTGCGTCTCTGATAATTATATCCGTCATCTCGGTCTCCTCCGTTTTTCAGCGAAGCTTTTTGACAAAAGCGGCGTTGCTTTTCAGCTCGGTGAACCCCAATTTTAAGAAATCACTTCAAAAACTCCTCCGCCGAGATCTCCGTTCCGTCCTGCCAAAGTCTTTCCAAATCGTAAAAATCTCTTGTTTCCTTATGAAAAATATGGATAACCACATCGACATAATCGAGCACTATCCAGCTTGCGCCCTGATAGCCCTCGGTGCGGTGCGGCTCCAAGCCCGCCTCGGACAGCTTGAACTCCACCTCGTCCGCAATAGCCTTGACCTGTGTGTTGCTGTTTCCGTTGGCGATAATAAAATAGTTTGCGATAATGGTAAGCTCGTCGATCTTTATTACCTTGATATTTTCTCCGAGTTTGCTGTCGATAGCCTTTACGGCGATCCTTAAAATGTTTTCGTCTGTCATTTCCGTATATTAAGCTCCTTCTGATTTTTTACGGCAAAAGCTCGCCTTTTTTAAACCTTGAATAAAAGGTATATGCCTCTAAGGTGGTAACGGGTATATTATACCCCGCCCCCACGGTTTTTAAGATCGACCACCTGAGCGTTTGGAACATACCGTTGTCCAGATCGTCCAAAACCGCCGCGCGGTATTTTTCCACATGGGGATAATCCCTTTCCGCCGAAACCATATCCGCTAAAAAAACGATTTTTTCCACCACGGTCATATCCGCCCGCCCCACGGTGTGAAAGCGTATGGCGTTCAAAATATCCTTATCGGTTATTTTCAGCGTGTTCTTTACATAATACGCTCCCGCTATCCCGTGCCACAGCTTGGCGCTGTCCCTTTCGGCGGGATCGATGTAATACCCGCTGTTTTCCGCCTCCGACAGCATGACCGCCTTGTCGGCTTCCTTTTGACAGTCGTGAAGTATTCCCGCGGTGTAAGCCTTGTCCTCGTCCGCTCCGAATTTTTTCGCAAGGGTCAGGCACATTTCGGCGACGTTCACGCTGTGCTTGAACCGCTTGCTTCCCATAAGCGGCTTGATGACGCTTTCATATCTTCTCAATTCCTTGTTCATCTTTTTATGCCGTTCCTTAATAAAGCTCGTTTTCTCTGATATAATCCCTTACCGCGGGCGACAAAAGCCCGTCGGCATCCGCGCCGCCTCGAAGCTTCTCCCTCACCTCGGTGGACGATACGGCGGTGACGGGAAGATTGAGCACCTTTATATGCCCCAGTTCTGCCGCGTACTCCGTCATATCCGCGTAGCTGTCCTCCTCCCTTGCAGCGGCTGCAACGGTGCATTCCTTTAAAATGCTTTCATACCTATACCATTTGGTAAAGCCGAAAAGCATGTCCCCGCCGATGATAAGAAAGAATTTTGTGCCCTTGGGGTACGCCTCCTTTAATTTGCGCAGCATTATAATAGTATACCCCTCTCCGCCTATCTGCCTTTCAATGTCGGAAACGGTGTATATTTTTTTGCTGAACGCCGCCCTGCACATATTGAGCCTGTGCTCGTAGGATGTGCTCGGGGTAGGCTTGTGAGGCGACTTAAAGGTCGGAACGATAAGCAGCTCCTCCAAGCCGAGCCTTTCGCTGCACAGCGCCGCAAGCCGCTCGTGTCCTATATGAGGCGGGTCGAAGGCGCCGCCGAAGATACCTACTCTTTTCATTTTCTCCGTCCTTTTTTCCTGCTCTGTTTGGCGGCGAAGGCGCTTCCCGCGGTCTTTTTCGCTTTGCTGCCCTTTTCTTTTCGGCAAGCCTTGCCCGCTTTGCTTCCGCCGCCGTTTCCTTTTGCGGCGTTTTCCGATTCGGGCGATTTGCCGTTTCCGTCCAAATAAGAGCCTCTCTTGTCGCCCTTTTTGCGCCGCTTGAACAAAACCGCCTTACTGCCTATGACCTGCACCACCTCGCAGTCCGCCGCCTCCGCCAGCGCGTTTGCGGCTTCATGTGCCGTAAGCTCGCAGGTCTCCAGCACGTGTATCTTTATCATTTCTCTTGCTTGAAGCGCGTCGGCGACCTGCTTCAAAAAAGCGTCTCCGATAGGGTTTTTGCCGATCTGAAGGATCGCGTCCGTATTTGCGGCTATTGACTTGAGCCTTGCTCTTTCCTTGCTTGTCATATCAGTCTCTTTCCGTTATTTGTTCAATTCCTCCGCAAGCCTTTGCATAGCCCGCGCCCTGTGGCTTATCCTGTTTTTCTCTTCGCTGCTTATTTCCGCTAAGCTCGTGTCCTCGTCTATCATAAAAACGGGATCGTAGCCGAAGCCGCCGCTGCCTCTGGGCTCAAAGCCTATAAAGCCGTCAAGGGTCCCCGTTACGCAGTATTCCGTTTTGTCGTCGAGGATAAAATATATAGCGCAGACAAAGCGCGCGTTCCTAAGGGGCATATCCGCGCCCTGCATCTCTTCGAGCAGCTTTCGGTTCCTCTGCTCGTCCGTTGCGTTCTCCCCCGCGTATCTGGCGGAATATATCCCGGGCGCTCCGCCCAAAAATTCCACCTCCAAGCCGCTGTCGTCGGCAATAACAGGCAGACCCGTGAGCCTGTAGACCTCCTTCGCCTTTATATGGGCGTTTTCCTCAAAGGTTTCCCCGTCCTCCGCTATCTCGGCTTTGATTCCCGCCTCCGTCAAGGAAACGGGCTCGTAGCCGAAAGGAGCCAAAAGCTGCTGAAACTCTCTGACCTTGCCCTCGTTCCCCGTTGCTATTATAACTCTCATGGCTGTTATTCTGTCCTTTGATGGTTTTATATTTTTATGCTCGCACAAAATGCCTTTCCGAGCGCCCGCTCGGCTATTGCTCCGTCTCTTCCTCTTCAACCGAAGCGTCCTCCGTGCTGATATCCCCGAACAGAGCCTCCGCGTAATCCTCGGGAACAAACGGCTGAAGATCGTCTATCCTTTCTCCCACCCCCACAAGCTTAACGGGAATACCGAGCTCGTTTTTGATAGGTATGATTATACCGCCCTTTGCCGTTCCGTCAAGCTTTGTGAGCACTATTCCCGTAATTTCGGCGGCTTCGTTGAAAAGCCGCGCCTGATTTACCGCGTTTTGCCCGGTGGTGGCGTCCAGCACAAGCAGGGTCTCGCGGTCGGCGGTCGGCAGCTTTTGACTTATGATACGGTCGATCTTTCTCAGCTCGTCCATAAGATTCTTTTTGTTTTGCAGTCTGCCCGCAGTGTCTATTATCAAAACGTCGTAGCCCTCGCCCGCCGCCTTGCTGCACGCGTCAAAAACCACTGCCGCAGGGTCGGAGCCCTCCCCGCGCTTTACTATATCGACCCCCGCTCGGTCCGTCCAAACGTTGAGCTGCTCTATCGCCGCGGCGCGGAACACGTCCGCCGCCGCCACCAGCACTTTTTTTCCGCGAGCCTTCAGATCGGCGGAAAGCTTTCCCACTGCGGTGGTTTTTCCCGCTCCGTTGACCCCTATCATTGTTATGACCGAGGGAGAGGTGTTTATTTTAAGCTCGTTTTCACCGCTTATCATTTCGCTGATAACGGCTTTCATAGCGGTCAAGACCTCGGAAGCCTCCTTCAGACCCTCGCGCCTTGACTGATCTCTGAGCCTGTCGCATATCTCCATGCTTGTTTCTCCGCCAAGGTCGGCGGTTATCAGAGCCTCCTCCAATTCATCGAAAAATTCCTCGTTTATTTTCTTTGAGCGGCTGAATAAGCCGCCTATCTTTTCTGCTAAGCTGTTTTTTGTATTTATAAGCCCGTTTTTCAGCTTTTCAAACAGTCCCATCGCTTCTCCTTTTTCTCGGCGTTCCCCCGCCGTGAATCTCATAATACGGCAGTATAAATTATATCATTAAAAAACCGCTTTGTCAATAACGGCTCGTTTATTAAAAATAAATAATTCAAACATAAATTTTTATATGCTCAAAGGTATTGAAATTGACAAAAAAATCTGCTATAATATAAATAAATGCAAAATCATTTGATTTTTTCCTTCGATTTTGATGTTCGCGGCGACGACACGAAAAGTCAAAATGAAAAGGATATAATTAAAATAAAGAAAGGGTAAACTCAAATGAAAAAAGCTAAAACGATACGCAGCAGTATACGGCACGGAAATATTCTGATTTTGTCCGGCGGTCTTTTTTTGACCGTATTCTTCACGATTTGCCTGGCGTTTATACATATCTGTCAGCAGACGTCGGTCCATTACGGCAGTCTGCTGTCGCAGGCAAACGACGTTATAATCGAAGCGAACACCATGTTCCGCACCATTGACTCTATCGCATACGAAAGCGACCGAACTGCCACCACCAGCCTTAGGACTCCCAACTTCGACGCTCTTTACAACACCTCCATTACCGAAAGCGGAAAGGTCGTGGAAAAAGCCAAGCTTGCCAAGGAAAACTACGACGAGTTTAAATCCATCGCCGAATCGGTCCTTGAAACAAATATGACAAACCAAGCCGAAGCCCAGCTTATGTGCGACGAAGAGCTGACCGATTCTCTCAACAAGCTGACCGATTCACTTCACGAGATATCCACGGCATATAACAATATGAACGGACAGGCAAGCGATATTGTGACAAGCGTTATTACCTTCAGTATACTGATCGGTATGATATGCCTTGTTATTATGCTTATTTATTCTATCCTTATCTCCAACAGAATGGCAAAAACGATAGCCATGCCTATCGTAGCCGTCGCCGAATGGGCGGAATCTCTTTCAATGGGCGCCGATCATATCGAAAAGGCGGATATGGGTCCTGCGGCGGAAATAAACCTTGAAGAGATCCAGCGCATGGTCAAGGCGTTTACCGTAATGTCCGACAGCATCAAGGAGAACGTAGACGTTGTAAGCAAGGTCGCAAACGGCGATATGACCGCTTTCGTAAATATCCGCTCCAGCAACGACACCCTCGGCAAGAGCCTCTATAAAATGGTTCAGAGCAACGATATAATGTTCGCGCAGATCACCCAGATCGCCAAGGCGGTGACCGACGGCACCGAGTCCATAGCGTCGGCGGCGAAGCTGCTGGCGGATAGCTGCGTAGAACAAGCTAACGATATAAACGATTTGCAGGACGAGATAAGAGTTACAAACGAGCTCACAAGAGAAAACGCCGAAAACGCCTCCCGCGCGAGCGAGCTTTCCAACTCCATTCATGACGAGATCATTGTCAGCAAGGGCAAGATGCAGCAGCTCGTAATGGCTATAAAGGAAATTTTCGAGGCTTCCGAAAAGGTATTCGGCGTTATCTCCGACATTGAAGACATCGCCAATCAAACCAATCTGCTGGCTATCAACGCAAGCATCGAGGCAAGCAGAGCGGGAGAAGCCGGAAAGAGCTTTGCGGTCGTTGCCTCCTCCGTTAAGGAGCTGGCGGACAAGAGCGCGGATTCGGCTACTCAAACCAAGAATCTTATTGAAGACACCATGTCCAAGGCGCAGCACGGCAGCAAGCTTTCCGATGAGACCTACACGGCGTTTGAGACCATTATTAACTCCCTTGAGCAGGTTATCGACGTTTCGGGCAGGATCGCCGAGTCGGGAGCCAAGCAGCAGGATAATATGGCAAGCATAAAAAATACTATCGACGATATTTCCAAGGTCGTTTCCAACAACGCCGCCTCCAGCGAGGAGACCGCGGCAATGACGGGCGAGATCACCAAAAACGCCAATATGCTCAAGGACGCCATGGATCAGTTCCATCTGCGCAGCCGCGAACCCGGCAAGCCTTATATTCCTCCTGCCAAGAAGCATGATAAGGAATTCGTAAAGGTTGCCACCGAAAACTACAACAAGTTCCTCAAAACGCCCGAGGGACGCAAAATAGCGCAGCAAATAAATCAAGATTAAAAGTAAAAACAGCCCGCGCAGGAAAAGTATTTTTCCTGCGCGGGCTGTTTCTATTTTAATAAAAAGGTCACTTCCCCACGCAAAATTTCTTAAACACATTATCGATAATTTCATCGCTTACGTTCTCGCCGGTGAGCTCCATCAAGCTGTCCAAAGCGGATTCCAGCATTACGCCCGCGGCGTCCAGGGTAACGCCCTTGCTTATCCCGTCGATTGCCGCTTCGATAGCCGTTTCGGCTCTTGCCGCCGCCGCTCTCTGCCGTTCATTGGCGATAAACCCCGCCGAAATATCCAGCCTTTCGGGGTTAATAAGCTTTCCCACCGTTTCGTTAAGCGCCTTAAGCGAAGCGGGGTCGTTGGCTGAAATTTCTATCACTCTGCCGAATTTAGCGGCTAAGTACGCCATGTCAAGCTTATTTTCCAGATCGAGCTTGTTTATCACGCAAAGCACACTGCGTCCCTTTAGCTTTTCAATCAGCTTATAGTCCTCGGTCTCAAGAGGGCGGCTGTAATCAAACACCGCAAAAATAAGCTGAGACTGTTCAAGCCGCTTTTCCATTTTGATAACGCCTATCCGCTCAACGGGATTGTCCGTTTCCCTGATCCCCGCGCAGTCCGCTATTCTGAGCAGCACCCCTCCCAAAATAACGTTTTCCTCTATAATATCGGTGGTGGTGCCCTCAATGTCGGTGACTATGCTCCTTTCGCAGCCTACAAGCAAATTCATAAGGGTGGATTTTCCCACATTCGGCTTTCCGACTATGGCGGCGCTTATTCCGTCGCGCAGCGCCTGCCCCACGTCGAAGCTCTCCAGCAAAAGCCTTAGCTTAAGTCTACAGTCGGCGAGCTGCCCTATCTTGGAGCTTATCTCGAAGCTGTCCAGCTCGTCGGGATAGTCTATCCAGGCGGAAATTTCCGTGGCTAAATCCAAAAGCGTCTGCTTTATTCCCTCTATCTTTTTGTACAGCGCTCCGTCAAGCTGTGCGGCGGCGCATTTTAAAAATTGGTCGCTTTTTGAGTTTATTATATCCGCCACCGCCTCGGCTTGGGTCAAGGTCATTTTCCCCGACAGCAAAGCCCTGCGGGTGAACTCTCCCGCCTCGGCGGGTCTTGCTCCCGCGTCGAGACAGGCGCGGAGCACTCTCCTTGTTATCAGTATGCCGCCATGACAGGTGATCTCCGCCGTGTCCTCCCCCGTATAGCTGTGAGGCGCGCGGAACACAAGCAGAATACCGTCGTCAAGGCGCTCCTTTCCGTCGGCGCCGTAAATGTTCCCGTAAGCGGCTGTATATCCCGCCATATCCGATACCCTTTTATCGCCGACGGGTCTGAAAACCGCTTCGGCTATATCCAAAGCCTTTTCCCCGCTTATTCTTATAACAGAGATACCTCCCGTAGCGGGGGGCGTTGCGATCGCTGCGATCGTTGACATTTCTCCTTTTTCCGTCCTTTCCTAATACTGTTTGACCGATCTGCCTATTTCTTTTTCCAAAACAGGAACCCCTTTTTCTTTCCGCCCTTTTCCCGATCGCTTTCGGTTTTGTCGAGACCCTCCGAATGACCGTTTTCCTCGATATCCAAATCAAGAGTGCTTTCGGAAACCCGTGCGGCGTTTTTCTCCTCCTGCTCAAGCAGCTCTCTTTCGGTTTCGTCGGAAAGCATATTTACAAGAAACGGCTTTTTATTCAGCTCGTCACCCGTGTCCTCCAATAAATAGGTGCGGATATTTCTCGGCGCATCTATTCTGTAATTTTCGTCGCCGTAATTCACCAGCTCCTCAAAGCGCTCTTCGACATAAGCCTTCAGCTCCTGCTCCATATCGCGGTAATACTCCTCGGCGGCGATGTTGTACTCCTCTGCGGGGCTTTTTCCGCCCACCTCGACCAAATGTATCCCTCTTCTTATATACTCGGTGTATTCAAGGTACTCGCTCCAAAACCTGTTAACGGCAGCCACCACCGTCCTGCGCTGCAAATCGGTAAGCAGTCGTTCGCCGTATATCTTTAAAGCTTCCTTGTACCCCGGGAGCTTTTCCCATATATCGGGCGACTCCTCCTTCAAAAATCTGCTTCTGCTCTCGAATATCTGTTCTCTGTGCTTTTCCCCTATCATTGTGAATTTCAAGAGCCGCGCCCTTGCGTCAAAGGCGTCTCCCTCGCTGATCCTTTGTATGCGCTCTACCTCTCGCCTCAGTATTTTGTCCTCTATCGGCTCGTCGGTAGGCTGGGGCTTATGCTTGGCGGGGAGCAGCTCTGTCAGCTTGTATTTTTCCATAACAGGCTCGTCCGTCGATATAAATCTCATGCTCTCCCCGGGATCGCCCTGCCTGCCGCAGCGCCCGATAAGCTGTTTTACAATGCGGCTGCTTTCGGGCATATGGGTGGATATCACCAGCAGACCTCCCGCCTTTACCGCTTCGTCGCGCCGCTCCTCATTTTTTCCGCCTAATTTTATATCAACGCCTCGCCCCGCCATATTTGTGGAAATGGTGACGGCGTAAGGCTTGCCCGCCTCGCTTATGATATCCGCCTCCATATAGTCGTTTTTTGCGTTAAGAATAGCAGCGTCTATGCCCTTTGCCCTCAGCATATCAAAAAGCCGCTCGCTGTCCTCGATGCTTCCCGTGCCCACAAGAACAGGCTGACCCTTTTGATGCGCTGCGCAAACCGCGTTAACTACTCCTTTCCACTTAGCCTCCGCGCTGTAATAGATCAATGGCTCTCTGTCAACGCGTCTGCTTGGGGTATGGGGGTCTATATGAACGTACTCCAGATCGTAAAGCTGGTAAAACTCGTCCTTGGAGGCTTCCGCCGTACCTGTCATTCCCGAAAGATAAGGATACTGCCTTACAAAATACTGCATGGCGATACTGCCCATTATTACGCCCCTCGTGGAGACCTCGACCCCGTGCTTTACCTCCACCGCCGATTGGAGCGTACCGGGATAATGCCGATTTTCAGCGATACGACCCGTGAATTTATCTATAAGCAGTATTCTTCCCCCGCGACAGATATAATCCTTGTCCTCCTTAAGCATAAACCATGCGTTAAGACAGTCGTTTATTTTTGAAAGCAGCTCGGCGTTCTCCTCGTCGTACAAATTGTCAAGACCAAAAAAATCCTCCGCCTTTGCGGCTCCGCTGTCGGAAAGGTACACGTTTTCCGCCTCAAGGCTTATATCATAATCCTCCTCGGTAAATCTGTCCATAAGGTCGGCAACGTCGAACAGCTGCGGGTCGTAGCTTACGTCGGTGTCCGCTGCCACCACCATGGGAATACGCCCCTCGTCGATAAGCAGCGAGTCCGCCTCGTCCACTATTGCCGCGGAAAAGCCTTGTCCCACGATATCCTCCATGCTCTGAACGGTGAAATCCCGCAGATAATCGAAGCAGCATTCCCGAGCGCTGATATAAAGCACGTCCGCCCTGTACGCCTCCCGTCTTGCGTAAAAATCCGTCCGCTCCGTTACGGAGGCAACGCTTACTCCCAAGAGACTGTAAACGGGCTTCATCCACTTTTCGTCGCGAAAAGCAAGGTAGTCGTTAAAGGTCAGCACGTGCACGCGCCGTCCCAGCAGCTTGTGCCATACCGCCGCAAACACCGCACAAAGGGTTTTCCCCTCTCCCGTCGGCATTTCGAGTATTTTCCCCTCTATCAGCGCCTTGCCCGCCAAAAGCTGCTGATCGAAGGGCGTTTGACCCAAGCCCTTTTGAGCGGCGGCGCACACGGCGGCAAAAAGAGGCGCCAGATTCTTTCCGTTTTCGGATTTTTCCAAAAGAGTTTTTATATCATATTCTTTAGCGTATTCTCTTACAGATGAGACAAATTTTTCGTTGTCGGTCATTATAGGTTATGTTCCTTCCGTTTGCGGTACTTTTTTGAGTTGTTAATTTCTATTTAAATAGTATAACATATTTTTGGAGAAATGTAAATATTGGGACAGATTTATTTACGAATATAACCGCTCCCCGAAGCATCGGCTTCGGGGAGCGGTTATATTCGTAAGGTGGTCTTATCTTACTTCTTATCCTTAATTGCAGCCTGTGCCGCAGCCAATCTTGCGATAGGCACACGGAAAGGAGAGCAGGAAACGTAAGTCAAGCCGAGCTGGTGACAGAACTCAACGGAGGTAGGATCGCCGCCGTGCTCGCCGCAAATGCCGACGTGCATTTCGGGACGGGTAGCCTTGCCAAGCTTGATAGCCATCTCCATAAGCTTGCCGACGCCTGTCTGGTCGAGCTTTGCAAAGGGATCGTTCTCGAATATCTTAGCGTCGTAGTAAGCGTTAAGGAACTTGCCCGCGTCGTCACGGGAGAAGCCGTAGGTCATCTGTGTAAGGTCGTTGGTGCCGAAGCAGAAGAACTCAGCCTCCTTGGCGATCTCGTCTGCGGTAAGTGCGGCACGGGGAATTTCGATCATTGTGCCTACCTCGTACTTAAGGTCGCTGCCCGCGTTCTTGATCTCCTCGTCGGCAACCGCAACAACAATATCCTTAACATACTTCAATTCCTTGATCTCGCCAACCAACGGGATCATTATTTCGGGAATGATGTTCCAATCGGGGTGAGCCTTCTTAACGTTAAGAGCCGCACGGATAACAGCTCTGGTCTGCATCTTTGCGATCTCGGGATAGGTAACCGCAAGGCGGCAGCCTCTGTGACCCATCATGGGGTTGAACTCGTGAAGAGAGGTGATTATATTCTTGATCGTCTCAACGGACTTGCCCTGTGCGTCAGCCAGCTTCTTGATGTCAGCCTCTTCGGTGGGAACGAACTCATGAAGAGGAGGATCGAGGAAGCGAATGGTAACGGGGTTGCCCTCAAGCGCCTCGTAAAGCTGTTCAAAGTCGCCCTGCTGGTAAGGCAGGATCTTCTCCAAGGCCTTTTCGCGCTCTTCGACGGTATCGGAGCAGATCATCTCACGGAACGCCGCGATTCTGTCCTCGGCAAAGAACATATGCTCGGTACGGCAAAGACCGATAC
>JAMPHV010000028.1 GCA_023663265.1 Bacteroides sp. | reverse complement strand
CCTCCTTTGGTGTCACCTTAAGCCCCGCGGGAGGCGCTCTGCTCTCGCTTCCGAGCAAAAGAGAACATCACATAATATGCAATATTAAGAATTAGTAAATCGGTACTTTTATAAAAGTTAAGCATTATTTTAAGCGCAATAATAAAAAACATTATATCTGATTTAGAAATTTTGGGGTAACTTAAATATTTTTTCAAGTGAAAATATAGCGAAATCTTAAAGCTAAATATTGCATTTTTATTTCCCGTATGTTATACTTTATATTATATTCTATCCGAAAAATTCAAGCATTAGGAGAATGATATGAGTTTCGTACAGCTTAAAGACGTCTGCAAGCGTTATAAGGTGGGTGAGATCACCATTTCCGCTGCCGACGGGATCGGGTTTTCCATAGAAAAGGGCGAGCTTGCCATTATTTTGGGGCCGTCGGGCTCGGGAAAAACGACCGTGCTGAACCTTCTCGGAGGAATGGACACCGCGGACGAGGGGGAAATAACGGTAGACGGGAGCGATATCGCAAAATATGACCGAAAAAAGCTCATCGGCTACCGCAGAAGCGAAATAGGCTTCGTGTTCCAGTTTTACAACCTTATCCCCAACCTTACCGCAAAGGAAAACGTTGAGCTGGCGGCTCAGACCTGCGCCGACGTCATACCCGCCGAGGAGATATTGAAGCAGGTGGGCTTGGGCGAAAGGCTGGACAACTTTCCCTCCCAGCTTTCGGGCGGCGAGCAGCAGAGGGTGGCTATCGCAAGAGCGCTGGCGAAGAAGCCGAAGCTGCTGCTCTGCGACGAGCCCACGGGAGCGCTGGACTACAACACGGGCAAGCTTATACTTAAGCTTTTGCAGGATACCTGCCGCAAAAGCGGCATGACGGTGATCCTCGTTACTCACAACTCGGCTATCGCTCCCATGGCGGACAGGATAATTTATCTGAAAAACAGCAGAGTAAGCGGGATCGACTTGAACGAACAGCCTACGCCCGTGGAGAAAATAGAATGGTGAGCTTTGACTATAGGGAACTTCTAATCCCCCTATAAATATTAAAATTAAGAGGTTTTCCGAATGAAAAGTGCGCTTCGTAAAAACGCTCTCATTGAAATATTCAAGACAAAAAGCCGTTTTTTGTCTATTTTTACCATTGTGGCTATCGGGATCGCCTTTTTTGCGGGAATAAAAAACACCGCTCCCGATATGAGAAATTCCGCGGACAGCTATTATAAGCTGTCTAATTTGGCTCACTTCCGCCTTGTCTCCACCTTGGGCTTCACCGAGGAGGATATAGGCGCGCTGGAGAGCCTGGACGGCGTTAAGGTATATCCCGGCTATTTTGCCGACGTAATGATCGAAAACGGAGAACAGGACGAGATCGTAAGGGTCATGTCCCTTGCCGAATACGGAAAAAACAACGAGGTAAACTCGCTTAAGCTGGAGGAGGGACGCTTCCCCGAAAATAAAAACGAGTGCATAGTTGACAGCGGCGGGCTTATTTCTCAGCGGCATGTGGGCGAAAGCGTGATTATGTTTTCGGGAGACGGCAGCGATATCGGGGATACTCTCTCCGTTACCGAATACGAGGTGGTGGGGACCTTTATTTCCCCCTCCTACATAGACAAATCCTCCCGCGGAAACACCACCATAGGAAACGGAAACATAAGCACCGTCATATACATACCCGAGGAATGCTTCAGCACGGAGGTGTATACCGAGCTTTACGTTACCGCCGACGCTCTTTCGGAGCTTAAAGCCTATTCCGACGAATACGGAAGCGAAAACGACAGGCTGACCGAGCTGTTGGAGGCTGTCGGCGAAAACAGAGAGATAGAACGGTACGACGAGATATTGAGCGAAGCGGGCGAGGAGATCGAAAAGGCGGAAAAGGAGCTGGCGGAGGCTAAGGAAAAGGCGGAAAGTGAGCTTTCCGACGCCAAAAAGGAGCTTGACGGCGCTTTAAAGGAAATAGAGGACGGCGAACGCGGGCTTAAGGACGCTCAAGCCGAGCTGGAGGAAGCCAAGAACACGCTCAACGATTCCCGAGGAGAGCTTGATTATAACTGGAGCCTTTATTACAGCGGAGTTGACGAGTTCAACGAGAGGATAGACAAGGCGAGGGTGCAGCTTGCCGAGCAGCGCCGACAGCTTGAGGACGCTTACGGTCAATATCGTACCGCGCTGAACGAGTACAATGAAAGCGTAAGACAGTACAAGGCGGGCGCCGAGCAGCACAGAGAGGGTCTTTCTCGATACGAGGAGGGCTATTCCTATTATACTCTTTTGGACGGCTATCACAAGGGCTATATCGACATCTACGGCTTGGCGGCGGCGCTGGGTCTTATCGATCCCTCCGCCGCCGAGGAGCTTGCCGCGGCTCAAAGCGGCGAGGGAATAGTTATACTGCCCTCCGCGGACAATTACGATAACTTGTTGGTGAACGATCTTGCCGCCTCTCTGCCCTCCGCCGACGAGGTGTCGGCTGCGCTGGCGGAGCTTGAGCTTGCCAAGGCGGAGCTGGACGGGGCAAGGGCGGAGCTGAACGCCGTCAACGAGCAGCTTTTGTCGGCGGGCGAGCAGATCAACCAAACGGGAATAACGTTAAACGAGGGCTTTGCGCAGCTTTCCGCGGCGGAGCAGACCCTTGAGGCGGAAAGGATAAGCGGACAGCAGACGCTGGACGACAGCAGAAAACAGCTTGAGGACGGCGAGGCGGAGTACGAAAAGGGCGTCGAGGAATACCGCCGCGGCGAGATAGATTACGCGGACGGCGTTGTGGAGCTCCAGGAGGGCAGAGATAAATACAACGACGGCTTAAAGGAATACGAAAAGGGCAGGAGCGACGCCGACAGGGAAATAGCGGCGGGCGAGCAAAAGATACGCGACGCAAAAAGAGAGCTTCAGGAGCTGGAAAATCCCACCTGGTACGTTTTTGACCGCACAAGCAACACCGGCTATTCCGAATACGGCGAAAATGCCGAAAGGATAAACAACATTGCTTCGGTGTTTCCCGTATTCTTTATACTGGTGGCGGGACTGGTGTGTCTTACAACCATGACAAGAATGGTGGAGGAGCAGCGTTCTCAAATAGGCACCCTTAAGGCGTTGGGCTATACCAACGGACAGATAGTATCCCAGTATATGTTTTACGCCCTTTCGGCGACCTTGCTGGGCGCGCTTTTCGGAGCTGCGGCGGGGCAGAAGCTGTTCCCCTTTGTTATTATAAAGGCTTACGGCATGATTTACTCCTTGTCGGAGCTTGTTATCCCCACCGATTGGCTGCTGACGGCTTTGTCCGCTGTTGCAGCAGCAGCCGCGGTGGCTCTTACGGTCTATTTCTCGTGCAGGTCGGAGCTGTCCGAGCAGCCCGCCCAGCTTATGCGCCCCAAGGCGCCGAGGGCGGGGAAAAAGATACTGCTTGACCGTCTCCCCGTGTGGAAAAGAGTGGGCTTTAACGGAAAGGTAACGGCAAGGAACCTGTTCAGATACAAAAGAAGAATGCTGATGACCATTGTGGGGATCGCGGGCTGTACCGCGCTGACGCTTACGGGCTTCGCGCTGGCGGACTCCATAAGCGATATCATCGACAACCAGTACGGCGAGCTTGTGCTGTACGACGGCTTTTTTGCTTACGACAGCGTGGACGAGGGGGACACGAGACAGATACTCGGCATTGCCGAAAAATACAACTGCTCCGCCGTAAAATATCTGCAAAAGAAGCTCAGCGTTTCCTCGGACAGCAGGACCGCAGACGCTTATCTTGTGGTGCCCGAAAGCAAGGAGGAGCTGTGCGGGCTGTTCGTGTTCAGAGACAGGGCTACGCACGAGCTGTTTGAGCTTTACGACGACAGAGTGCTTATAGACGAAAAGCTGTCCCTGCTGTTAGACGTAAAGGCGGGGGATAACGTTGCCGTTTATCAGGACGGGCAGGAGCATTATACCGTCAACGTTTCGGCTTGCGTCGAAAACTATCCCAACCACTATGTTTATATGACCAAGGAAATGTATACCGAGCTTTTCGGGGAGGAGCCCGAGTACAATATCATGGCGTTTAGGGCAAGAGACGAAGGCGCCTTGTCCGACAAAAGAGAGCAGGAGCGCTTCGCCTCCGAGCTTCTTGCCACCAACGCCGTGCTGTCGGTGAATTTCAGGGACGATCTTGTCACAACGATGTCAACCATGCTGGAGGCGCTGAACTCGGTGGTGGGCGTGCTGATAATCAGCGCGGGCGCGCTGGCGTTCGTGGTGCTTTACAACCTTACCAACATAAACATTACCGAAAGGATAAGGGAAATAGCCACCCTTAAGGTGATGGGCTTTTACGATACCGAGGTGGACAGCTATATTTTCAGAGAAAACATCATTCTGACCCTTATGGGGATAGCTGCGGGACTGTTCGGCGGCACCTTCCTTGCAAAATTTATCATTCAGACCGCGGAGATAGATCTGGTAATGTTCGGCAGGGAAATAAGCGCCATGAGCTACGTTTATTCCGCTTTGATAACACTTGTTTTCAGCATTGTGGTGGTCCTCTGTATGCATGGGCACCTAAAAAAGGTGGATATGATAGAGGCGCTGAAATCCGTGGAATAACGCATAAATTTTTTAAAGCTCTTTTCTTTTTTCTCTTTTTGTGTTATTATTTATAAAAACAGGAGGTCGAAAACCCAATGTCCGCAGCCTTTAAAAACGCTCAAAACGGAGATACGGAGGCTTTCGCCGAAATATATTCCGAAATATATACCAAGCTTTACTGTTTGGCTTACCACTCTCTTGCAAACGAGCAGGAAGCGGTAAACGCCGTCAAAACGGCTACGAGAGACGCTTACTCCGACATACGGAGCTGCCGCTCCGAGGGGGAGCTCAACGGGCTGATGCTGAAAAAGCTGTGCGAGCAGATAATACTGCGCTACCGCGAATACAGAAAAACTCCCCCCAAATACGAGACCGACCCGCCGTATATCAAGGCGCAGATGAGAAAGCTTACCGACGCGGAAAGATTTTCCGTGGCAATGTGGGCTTTGTTCGGCTTCGGCGCAAAAGAGATATCGAAATTTTCGGGGCTGTCCGAAACGGTGGTGGAAAATAAGCTCAAGTCGGCGAGGCTTAAGCTTGAGCCCGTGCTGTAACGGGTCATAGGAGATCTTATGGATATACGAAACGCTTTAAACGGATATTTTGAAAAAACAAAGGTGCCCGAGGAGCTTGACCCGCATAACGTTTCAAGCTTTGTGGTGCCTAAGCTCACCGAAAAAAGGGAAACGCAGACCTCCGCGCAGACCGAGGAGGATATTGTTCGGACGCAGGCGCAGAGCGTCTCCGTGCCGTCTTATGCTCCCGCGGAGGAAAAGGGCGGAGATGAGGACGCGGCTGTCGGCGCCTCCGCGTTTATAAAGGTCGTAAGATATCACAAGCTCACGGGAGCGGAATTTTTAAAGATACTCGGCAACTCGAAGATCAGCAACAGCGCATATCAGGAAATAGAAAGCAACCCGAGGCTTACCGTAAAAAGGCTGATAGAGCTTTTGGACGAATCGCCGCTGACCTCCTCGGACTACGAAAGGCTTATCATAGCCGTTCAGAGAATGGCTGAGCTTAAGGAGGAGACCAAAGCCAAGATAAAGGCGGAGCCGCCCAGGGTCGAAAGAGAGTCCGCCGACGCGCTCGGCTCGGCAGGCACGGTCAAAAGGACGGAGTCCGCAGCAAAGGAAGCTTCAGAAAACGAAACGGCGAAAAAAAGCGGATTTACCCCCGCGGCTTACTCCGAGACCATAGCGAGCATTTACGCGGCGACGGACGACGACGATTCCGACAGCGACGAGGGCGAATACGGAACGGAGACGGTGAAGAAAAAAGCGCCCTTTTTGTCGGGTAAGCGTAAAAAAATCGCCGATCATGACGAGGACGATTACGAAGAAGAGGACGAAGACGAAGACAACGAGGACGGCGGGGACGAATATGCGGGAAAGACCCGTTTAGGCGGCGCGCCGAGACCGAGAACGGTGATAGACCTCGGAGACGATGACGACGAAAGCGGCGAAAACGACGAGGACGATGAAGACGATGAAGACGGCGAGGAACGCGGCGGCTTCGGAAGAAAAAGAAAGGGCTCGAATAAAGGAAAGATCGCAGCGGCGGCTGTCGGCGCGGTCGTGCTTGTGGGGATAAGCTTCGGGATAAGATATTATACGACGGGGTCGCTGCTGCCCTACGCGGCGCACGGCGATTCGCGGACGGAGGGGAAAAGCGTTGACGAGGCGGGTCTTTTCGACCTGCTTTCCGCGCTTCCCGTCCCCTCTCCCGCCTTTGTGAGCAGCACCGTTTATTCCGCGGGAGGCGTACGCGAGGAAAGCCCCTTAAAGGAGTCGGTCTGCAAAAACAAGCGGCTTATGTATATCTCAAAAAACAAGCTTTATATTTACGAGCAGATAGGCGGTCAGATAGCGCAGCTTGCCGTTAAGGATTACGGAGACAAGACCCTTTTGGGACTTATGGAAGCGGGAGACAGTATTGCGGTCGTAAGCACCGGGCTTTCCGCCCCCTACTCCTACAGCTACGCCGTTCCCTCCGAAAGCGGAGCGGACACGGTGGTGACGGGCACTGTTGAGAGACGGGAGACTTTTATAGAGCTGGCGGACGCTTTTGCCCCCGAAAAAAGCTCGGACAAGGACGCTATAAGGCTTTCGGGCACACTGTCGGCGGTCTGGCTCCATGAGGGGCGCATTATCGCCGTTACCTGGGAGGGAATGGAAAAGAACAGCGCCAAGGAGGATCATGCCACCTTTATGCCTTACGTCTCGGGAGCGGAAGGAACACAGCTTTGCGCCGCGGATAAGGTATTTATATCCTCCGAGCCCGCCAACGGCGGCTTCGCTTCGATCTTTTCGATAGACCCCGACGGAGGCTTCGATATCGCGGCGGCGGCGGGAGGCTCCGCGCAGCTTGTTTCAAAAAACGGCAGCGACCTTTTTATAGGACAGGGCAGCACTCTCATAAGATACGATCTGACCGAGGGGGTAAAGGAAAACGGCTTTTGCGGTCTGTCGGGAGAAATAAGCAGCTTCTCGGGCATAAGCGCGCAGGACGGCGAGGTGCGAGTCACCCTATCGGAAAAAACCGAGGAGGACGAGGCTCCGTCGGCGGCTCTCACGGTGCTTGACGGCGAGCTTTCCGTGCTGAGCGAGATAAAAAGCATAGGCAGGGGAGAGACGCTGTCGGGGACCTGCTTCAACGGCAGAGAGACCTATATCGTGACCGAGAGCGGGACCTGCTACGGCATTGACGGAGAAAACAACGTTATGTCATCGGGCACCGTAAAAATAACCAACGAAAATATTTACCGATACAGCGACAGCATAGGAATAAAGCTGACCGCCACCGACGACGGAAGCAAGCGGACGGGTCTTACTCTTTCGACGGTGCGGCTTGACGGAAGCCTTTCCGTGCTTTACAGCCTTGAGATAAGCTCCAGGACCGTGGCGGTGAACGCGAGGGACGAATACCTTTCCAGTCCCGCCGAGAAAAACGTTTCATATATTGGCGGAAGCGAGGAGAGCGGCGTTATCGTGATTCCCGTGGTGTACTTTGACGGCGTCTCCGAGGTGGAGCAGTTCGTCATTTGCAGGATAGGCGAGGACGGTATTCTCTCCGTGAACGGAAACATAACCGAATACGACAGACAGTCGGACGATATTTTCGCGGCGGTGGACGGAGATACGGTGATCGCCGTCACCAAGGGAAAGATCATTACCGCAAAGGCGCAGGACGGAGCGGTGCAGGGGTATTTTCTTACATAAAGATCGTTTTAACGGAAATAACAGTATTGTACCAATAACCGTTTCAGAACAAGAAAAACAGTATTAAAGACTTTTAACAGCGAAAGGAAAAATCAAAATGAAGCTTAATGTTTTGGACGAATCATGGAAACGCGATCGGGTCGAAGAATACGAAGCCGATCCGTTAGACCCCGAAAAGGCTCTCGGCTATGTGACCGTCGCCTTGTCGGATATGCTTGAGATCGATAACAGAATAGAAAACGGACATATCTTTTGTCCCGATCTTAATATGAGCATTACGCCGAGGATAGGTCAGCTCGCGGAGAAAAACGCGCTGTTGAATTTTGCCATGTATGCGCCCCAATGGGGACGGGAGGTGTTTGAAAGCAGCGTCGGCGCCGCCGAAACGGCCAAGCAGGCGGTGGATACGGCTGTTCAGTCCTTCCTGTTCACGCTGGTGAATGCCGTCTCAAAAATGGAAACGGGAGGAGCGGATAAAGCCGACGAAAGCTTCGCCACTATCTTTGCGGGCAAGACTCGTAACTGGAACGCATATTTCAGCGACAT
Organism: Bacteroides sp.; assembly: GCA_023663265.1. Classification (GTDB taxonomy): domain Bacteria; phylum Bacillota; class Clostridia; order Oscillospirales; family Ruminococcaceae; genus Ruminiclostridium_E. The sequence continues at coordinate 17,004 of JAMPHV010000028.1, read as the reverse complement.
AGCCGCTGTGGGAGAAGCCCCCGACGCCGATCCCCATATGTATTGGGACAAGCTTAAAAAGCCGATAATAAAAAGGCTCGGGAATCAGAAGCTATGCTACGTTAAAATATACATTGCGCGCATTGGCGGCAGGATATCCGTCGAATGCCGCGTTGACAGCATTTGGAGCGAGGAGCTGAGTATGCTTGCCGCGAAGCTGGCGGAGCAGTGGAAGGCGGAGAGCTCCGCTTCTCATCAGCTTTTTTTCTGTATACGGCAGGACGAAAGCACCGTTACGGAGTATCCCTACTTCGGCTTGGAGGGAAAGGCGCTGCTTAAGGAGAAAATAAAGACCGCCGTTGAAATGTTTGCCGAAGCCACCGCCGCGGAAAATTACGAAAATCTGCTCAACAATATGAGAGACAGGCTCGGCGATCCCACCCTCGCCATCGAGTGCTTTGCCTTCATACCCGAGATATGCGCCGAAAACGCTTATTCAAAGGTAAAATACGCCGAAACGCTGGAGATATCCGTGGACGGAAGAAAAGAAAAGACCTATTACAAAAACCAGCTCGCGGATTACTGGCGTATTCACAATATAATGATGGAGCTGCTGAGCGAGGGCGCTTTCGGAAAAAACACGCTCGATATCTATAGAGCTTATATCGAAAAAAGCGCCGTCAAAAACGCCCTTGTACAGATAAGCAAAAAGGGCGGCACAGGCGTCGTAACAATGTCCCCCCTGCAATTCCGATTCAGTGGAGATTTCAACGTTAGGTGAACGTATGTTGATGCGGGCTGCAAAGAATTGATAATTGACAATTATTATAACAAAAAAGTGGCTGTAAAAAACGACCTGTCGAAAGCGGGTCGTTTTTTCGTTGTAATTTAAGTTTCCCAAAATCCAAAGCAGGAAATGGAGAAATCGTTATGACAAAAGTAAAAGTGCACATCTTAAAATGAAAATAAGCATTGAATAAAAAGCAGAATAAGCCCTATTCAAAGCTTAATAAATCATTATAAAACGTTGGCAGTTGTAATTCCACGCGCCTGCATTTTTAAAAAGCGGAACACCAAGTTATATTTTAAAACAACTTCCAAAGCGGGGAAAAGGGGGTGGGAGGGGGATAAGGAAAGGATTCTTAAGGTGAAACCTAAAGGGGGAGGGCGGGGGAAAATACCCGCTTTGACGGGTTTGTCTGTCCCCCGCCCTCCCCCTTTTGGTGTCACCTTAAGCCCCGCGCGGGAGCGCACTCTGCACTCGCTTCCGAGTAAGAGAGGACGTTACATAATATGCAGTTTTAAGAATTAGTAGATCGTTACTTTTATAAAATTTAAGCATTGTCTTAAACACAATCATAAAAAACAGTATTTCTGATTTAGAAATTTTGGGGAAACTTAAAAAAATAAAAATCTTGATTTTCTTCTCCCGATATGCTATACTAATAAGGTATTTACATTATTTATAAGGAAGCCGAAAAAATGAGCGATTTCGATTATTCCGCAAGGAAGCGCATTGTAATAAAGGTGGGGACCTCTACGCTGACCTATAAAACGGGGAACATAAACGTGCGCAGAGTCAAGAAAATGGTCGAGGTGCTGAGCGATCTCAAAAATGCGGGGCACGATATTATTTTGGTGTCCTCGGGCGCGGTAGGCGTGGGCGCAGGCACCATCGGGCTTCAAAAAAAACCGACGGATATGCCCGTAAAGCAGGCATGCGCCGCGGTGGGACAGAGCAGGCTGATGAGCTTTTATCAGTCGGAGTTTTCACGCTTTAACCATACGGTCGCGCAGATACTTGCCACCCGCGACGTGTTCAGCAATAAGATACGCCGCGAAAACATCTTTAATACCATGCACACCCTGCTCTCCATGGGGATAATACCGATCATAAACGCCAACGACAGCGTCTCGATCGAGCAGCTTGACTTTGACGAAAACGATACCCTATCCGCTCTGAGCGCAGAGGTTTGCGGCGCGGATCTGCTGGTGATCCTCACCGACGTGGACGGGCTTTACGATAAAAACCCCGCGGAGCCCGACGCTAAGCTTATTCCGGTCGTACATAAGGTCACCGACGAAATGATAGCGGCGGCGGGAGAAAAGGGCAGCGAGCTTGCCAGCGGAGGCATGCTGACCAAGATAGAGGCGGCGGTCATCGCGGGAGAGGCGAATATACCGACGGTCATTATAAAGGGCAGCGATCCCGAAAAGCTGTACGATCTGTTTGACAACAAGGCGGTCTGCACGCTGTTCGACCTGTCGGGACCCGTATGAGAAAGGCGGAATAAAATATGACTTATCTTGAAGAGCTGGGCGTTAGGGCGAAAAAGGCCGAGACAGCCATAAGAGGAATATCATGCAATACAAAGGACCTTGCGCTTGCCGCGATCGCGGACGGTCTTTCAGAAAACGCCGACCTTATTTTGAGCGCCAACGAAAAGGACCTTCAAAACGCTAAGGCGAATAATATGCCCGACGCTATGCGGGACAGGCTGAGGCTCGACGCGAAGCGCATAGAGGCTATGGCGGAGGGAGTAAGAAAAATAGCGGCGCTTCCCGACCCGATAGGAAAGGTATTGGGCGGGAAGGAGCTTCCCAACGGGCTCAAAATAGTAAAAATATCCGTTCCGTTAGGCGTGGTGGGGATCATTTTCGAGTCGAGACCGAACGTTACCGTTGACGCGGCGGCGCTTTGTCTAAAATCGGGAAACGTATCCGTCCTTAGAGGAGGCAGCGACGCCATAAACAGCAACAGACAGCTTGCGGCGGTAATGCGGCGGGTGATAGGGGAGGCGGGCATCGATGAAAACGCCGTGAGCCTTGTGGAGGACACCTCGCGGGAAACGGCTGCGGAGCTTATGAGACTTAACCGCTATATCGACGTGCTTATACCGAGAGGCGGTCACGGGCTTATCCAAAGCGTCGTCAGCAGCGCTACCGTTCCCGTTATACAAACGGGAGAGGGCAACTGCTCGCTTTACGTGGACAAATCGGCGGACGTTGAAACGGCGGTCAATATAGCCGATAACGGAAAGACCCAAAGACCCTCGGTCTGCAACGCCATAGAAAACATATTGGTGCATAAGGACATAGCAGAGGAGTTTTTGAGAGCGTTGGAAAAAAGGTGGAACGGAAGGGTCAGGATATACGGAGACAGTGAAGCCTCAAAATACATCAAAACCGACAGAGAAGCCACCGAGGAGGATTACAGGACCGAATTTCTCGATTATGCGATCTCGGTAAAAACGGTCGCGGATATTTCCGAAGCCATTGATTTTATAAATACCTACGGCACCAAGCACAGCGAATGTATAGTTACGCGGGACTTAGCCTGCGCCGAGCTGTTTCAGCGGGAGGTTGACGCGGCGGCGGTCTATGTCAACGCCTCCACGCGCTTCACCGACGGCGGCGAGTTCGGGCTCGGAGCCGAGATAGGGATAAGCACTCAGAAGCTTCACGCAAGAGGACCTATGGGGCTTGAGGCAATGACCTCTTATAAATATCTTATCAACGGCAGCGGACAAATAAGATAGCGGAAAAACGGAGAAATAAATGAAAAAAATAGTAAGGCATAAGGATAAAAAGGATATAAGCAACGGCAAGATACTGGACTCCCTCAGGGGAAGCGTCGACGAGCCTGAGCAGGAGCAGGAGCGCGACGAAAGAGACGAGGAATTTGACGACGCGGAATTTTTCGATCCCGCCGCGCCTATGATGAAAAACAAAAAAACGTTTTTCGCAATAGGGCTGATCGTGATCGTACTGTCAGTGGTGGGACTTGTGAACACCGTTCGCTTCGCCGTTTCGACCGTGCAGGATATAGCCAACCAAACCTCCCTTAAAAATGAGTTCGCCGCGTTTTTATACCCCGTGGTAATTATCGACAGCCCCGCCTTTGACACCGCGGAAAACGCCCCCACGTCGGTAGTTATAAACGCCGCCATTTGGCGCATTATTTTAAACGGCAATACGGAAAGATACGAAAACGACGGCAGCTATATGACCATATCGGAAATAGACGTGGAAAGCTCGGCGGTGGCTCTGTTCGGCTACGGCGTTACGGTGGAGCATCAGACGGTGGGCAACGGCGAAAACGTCTTTGAGTACAATGCGTCCAACAGGTCCTACAGCGTTCCGCTGGAGACCGAGCGCATCACCTATTGGCCTCGGATAAGCGATATAAGCAGCGTGGGCGAGCTGTTCACCCTCACGGTGGAATATATGGCTCCCGTTATGGGAATGCCGGGCGAAACGGAGGAGGAGCAGGAGGCTCAAAAGGTAATGATATATACCGTTTCCAGAACGGCGACCTCCATGACCGTCAATTCCGTGGCGTACTATCAAGCGGAGCAGGCAAATGAATGGTAATTCGGGATACAGAACGGTAGCCGAAAGAGCCGAGGCTTCCTTTATTGAAAAAAGATCCGAGTTTATCGGATATATCGCCCCCTGCGCATCGGAGGCGGAGGCTCTGAGCTTTATCGAGGAAATACGAAGGCTTCACAGAAAAGCCACTCATAACTGCTACGCTTACATTTTAAGAGACAACAACACAGGCAGACACAGCGACGACGGCGAGCCCTCGGGAACGGCGGGCGCGCCTATGTTCGAGGTGCTTAAAAAGGAGGGGCTTACCGATGTCTGCTGCGTGGTGACGAGGTATTTCGGCGGCGTACTCCTTGGCGCGGGGGGCTTGGTGCGCGCTTATTCCAACGGAGCCAAGCTTGCGGTCGAAGCGGCAAGGATCAAGGAAATGAGGTCTGCGGAAAAGCTGAAGCTGTCCCTTGAATATTCCCTTTACGGAAAATTGGGCGCGGTTTTTTCCGAGTTTGACGCAAGAACGGAGCGCGAGGAGTTCGGCGCGGGAGTCGAGATCGTTCTGTACGTTGAAGCGGGTAAAGCGGAGAAGCTTTGCGAAACGATCCGCGACGTATGCTTCGGAAGAGCTGCGATCGAAAGCTTAGGGTCGGAGGAGTTTGATTTCGGGAGATAAAAAACTTTGCGACAAAACATAATCAAGCCCGTCAAGGCCGGTATTATTTCGGCTTTGACGGGCTTGAAATTTTGGGGGCAAAATAATGGAAAAATAAATTTACCATTGCTTTTTAAAGAAAATCGGTGTATAATATAATATGGCGAGTATTATCCGCTCTTTGTTACAGGCTGTACCGATTTCAAATTTAAAATGAGGAACAGCATTGGTCGGCGGCTTGAATTTCGCCGCGATCGTTTTTTTGGAAAAAGGAAAGGAAAAAACAGGGTATGTTCCATATCGGACTTGACGTTGGTTCGACAACGGTAAAAATCGTAATTCTTGACGAAAACGGCAAAACCGTACATAAAAAATATCAAAGACATTATTCCGACATAAAAAAGACCTTGGCGGAGGTCCTGCTGGAGGGCATGGAAAAAACAGACGGGTCGGCGGCTTCCGCAACGATAGCCGTAACGGGCAGCGGCGGCATCAATGTCGCCAAGTGGCTGGATATCCCCTTTGTTCAGGAGGTGACCGCGGGAGCGGTGGCTATCGAAAAGCTTATCCCGCAGACGGACGTTGCTATCGAGCTGGGCGGCGAGGACGCCAAAATAACCTACCTCAAGGGCGGGATAGAGCAGCGCATGAACGGCACCTGCGCGGGCGGCACGGGAGCGTTCATCGATCAGATGGCGGCGCTTCTGAACACCGATATAACGGGCTTGAACGAGCTTGCCAAGGACGCGGAGACCATTTATCCCATCGCCTCCCGCTGCGGCGTATTCGCCAAATCGGACATTCAGCCCCTGCTGAACGACGGCGCAAAAAAAAGCGACGTCGCCGCCTCGGTGTTCCAGTCGGTGGTAAATCAGACAATCAGCGGGCTTGCCTGCGGAAAGCCCATAAGAGGCAGGGTAGCCTTTTTGGGCGGTCCTCTGCACTATCTTTCGGAGCTCAGAAAGCGCTTCATAGTTACGCTCGGTCTTACCGACGAGGAGATCGTCTTTCCCGAGGACGCAAACCTTTTCGTAGCCATGGGCGCGGCGCTTTCGGACAGCAGAGGCGAGGTATCTTTGAAGCTGCTTAAGGAAAATATAGGCAATCTCTCCAAGGTGCAGACCCGCGAGGTGGAAAGATTGGCGCCGCTTTTCAAGGACGAGGCGGAAAAGCGGGCTTTTTTGGACAGACACGCAAAAGCCGAAATAGGCACTGCCGACCTTGCCGCCCATAAGGGAAAATGCTATTTGGGCATAGACGCGGGCTCCACCACCACCAAGGCGGCGCTGATAAACGAAAAGGGCGAGATATTATACTCCTATTACAACAATAATAAGGGCGATCCCTTAAAATCGGTTATCGGCATTTTAAAGGAAATATATTCCCTTATGCCCGAGGATGCTTACATAGCCAAGGCGACAGCCACGGGCTACGGCGAGCACCTGATAAAGGCGGCGTTTAAGGTCGATTACGGCGAGATCGAGACCATGGCTCACTATAAGGCGGCGGAGCGTATGCTGCCCGGCGTCGAGTTTATTCTCGATATCGGCGGGCAGGACATGAAGTGCATAAGAGTAAAGGACGGCGAGATACAGAGCATTTTGCTCAACGAGGCGTGCTCCAGCGGCTGCGGAAGCTTTATCGAAAACTTTGCGGCAGCCTTGGGTATGACCAGCGCGGAATTCGCTCAGCTCGGGCTTACCGCCGAGCACCCCGTGGATCTGGGCTCCCGCTGTACCGTATTTATGAACAGCAGAGTAAAACAGGCGCAGAAGGAGGGAGCCAGCGTTGCGGATATCTCCGCGGGCTTAAGCTATTCCGTCGTCAAAAACGCCCTGTTCAAGGTAATAAAAATACGCGATCCCAAGGATATGGGCAGCAAAATAATTGTCCAGGGCGGCACCTTTATGAACAACTCGGTGCTCAGAGCCTTTGAGCTGACCTGCGGCAGAGAGGCGGTAAGACCCGACAAGGCGGGTCTTATGGGCGCCTACGGAAGCGCCCTTATCGCTATGACAAGAGACGACGGCGAGGGCTCGACCGTCGCTGCGCCCGATAAGCTGGAGAGCTTTTCCATCACCAAGTCCACCGCGCGCTGCGGACGGTGCAGCAACAACTGCTTGCTTACCATAAGCAAATTCGGGGACGGCACAAGATTTATCACCAATAACCGCTGCGAAAGAGGCGCGGGCTTGGGCGCCAAAAAGTCGGGGCTGCCCAATCTTTTCGATTATAAGTACAGGCTTTTGTTTGACAGAAGCTCCCTTGACAGGGAGGAAGCGAAGCGGGGGATAGTAGGGCTGCCCCGCGTGCTGGGAATGTACGAAAACTATCCTTTCTGGCACAGCTTTTTCACCAAGCTCGGCTACAGCGTGCTTTTATCTCCCGATTCGAGCCGCGAAATTTACGAGCTGGGAATGGAAACCATGCCCAGCGAGTCCGTATGCTACCCCGCGAAGCTTTCTCACGGGCATATCGAATGGCTTGTCAAGAACGGCGCCGAGCTTATTTTCTACCCCTCCCTGCCCTATGAAATGGACTGCGGCGGAAAGGGAGACAATCATTATAACTGTCCCGTTGTGGCTACCTACGGCGAGGTGATCAAAAACTCCATACCCGAGCTGAGAGAGCACAAGATAAGCTTTATGAACCCGTTCCTGCCAATTTACGACAGGGAGCGCATGGCGGAAAGACTTGTGGAGGAGCTTTCTCCCTTAGGCATAAGCGGCAGGGAGATAGGCGAGGCGCTGGCGGCGGCGTACAAGGAGGACGAAAGCTTTAAGCGCACCGTAAGGGCAAAGGGCGAGGAGGTCCTTAAAATGCTCGAGGAAACGGGGCAAAAAGGCATAGTATTGGCAGGCAGACCCTATCACTTAGACCCCGAGATAAACCACGGGATACCCGAAATGATAAACGGCTACGGCTTCGCGGTGCTGACCGAGGACAGCGTGGCTCACCTCGGTATAGACAGGTTAGCCCGTCCCATAAGAGTGGTGGATCAGTGGATGTATCACAACAGGCTCTATAATTCCGCCGCCGTGGTGGGAGAAAGAGAGTATTTGGAGCTGGTCCAGCTCAACAGCTTCGGCTGCGGTCTGGACGCCGTTACCACCGACCAGGTGCAGGAGATACTCCAGGGCTACGGCAGACTGTACACAGTGCTTAAAATAGACGAGGTAAACAATCTCGGCGCGGCTCGCATACGTCTGCGTTCCCTCATCTCCGTTTCCGAGGAAAGACAGAGAGACGGCTATCACAGCACGGAAAAATACGACGGCTATCACCGTCAGCCTTTCTTTACCAAGGAAAGCAAGAAGACCCATACCATACTTGCGCCCCAAATGGCGCCCATTCATTTTGAGCTTTTGGAGCAGGCGTTCAGATATTCGGGCTACAATATGGTTATTTTAAAGGATTATACAAAGGATATAGTTGACAAGGGCTTAAAATACGTAAACAACGACGCCTGCTACCCCACGATCTTAACGGTGGGCTCCCTTATGTCGGCTTTGGACAGCGGAAAATACGACCTTGACAACACCTCGGTGCTTATAACTCAGACGGGAGGCGCGTGCAGAGCCACCAACTATGTGGGTATGATAAAGAAGGCTCTTAAGGAGGGAGGCTATCCTCAGGTGCCCATTATATCCGTAAATATGGTGGGCATGGAAAAAAACCCGGGCTTCAAATATACTCCCGCCATTATAATAAGGTCGATGCTGGCGCTGGTTTACGGCGACACCTTAAGCAGATGCCTGTATAAGGTCAGACCCTACGAGGCTGAAAAGGGCAGCGCCGACCGACTTTACGGGCAGTGGAACGAAAAGCTGAAAAAATCCTTAAAGAGCCTAAGCCTCGGCGAGTATAAAAAGAACATAGCGGCAATAGTAAAGGACTTTAACGAGCTTCCCGTTTTGGATATCGACAAGCCGAGAGTCGGCATAGTGGGGGAAATACTGGTAAAATATCACCCCGTAGCCAACAATTTCGTGGTCGATCTTGTGGAGGCGGAGGGCGCGGAAGCGGTGGTGCCCGATCTTATGGGCTTCATTTACTTCATTATGGATCATGCCAACTCGAGAAAGGAGCTTCTGACCGTTTCTTCCTCCCGCTATTTCGTTATGAATAAGCTTATAGGTCTGCTGGAGCGCTTGCAGAAGCCTTATCTCGAGGCGATAAGAGGCACCAAATTCGGCAGTCCCATGAGAATTTCCGAAATGAGAGGGTTAGTGGACGGCATAGTTTCAACAGGCAACATCGCGGGAGAGGGCTGGTTCCTTACCGCCGAAATGGTGGAGCTTATGCACAGCGGGGTCAATAACATAATTTGTATGCAGCCCTTCGCCTGTCTTCCCAATCACGTTACGGGAAAGGGCGTTATCGGCGAGCTTAGGCGCAGGAACCCTCTTTCAAATATCATAGCGGTGGACTACGACCCCGGCGCCTCGGAGGTCAATCAGATCAACAGGATCAAGCTTATGCTTTCTCATGCCGTAAGAAACGCGGATAAGGCGAACGAGGTCAAGGTGGAGATAAAGGATAAATATTCGGAGCTTATAAACGTATAAGAACAAACTCTAAAAGAAAGGACACAGCAAATGGCAGAAGTAAGATTCAGCACCTCAAGCGACAGCGCAAAAAAGGAAGGAAAAAAATACGGCAGATACGTTCTGATCGGTGTGATCGTGTTATTGCTCGTAATAGTGCTCTTCAATTCGTTTTCAATAGTAAACGAGGGCTATATCGGCGTTAAATACCGTTTCGGAAAGATAGAGCGGGCGGATATGACGGCGGGGCTCAATATGCATATCCCTTTTATCGAGGAGATCGTGCAGGTAGATACAAGAGAACAGGTATACGCCGTCACCACCGACGCCTATACCAGCGACACCCAGTCGGTCCAGGCGCTTCAGCTTAAAGTAAATTACTGCTACGATGGCAGCAAGCTCAGCGAGATCATAAGAAACATCGGTATAAGCAACGTTGAAACAAAGCTGCTTGTGCCCAACGTTCAGAAGATCGCCAAGGACGCGATAGGCAAGGTAAAGGCGGAGCAGCTCGTACAGTCCCGCGCGGACGTTACCGCCGAGATACAGGACTCTCTGACGGGGATATTGAACGAATACGGCATAATCGTTACCGCCTTTGCCATAGAAAACCTTAATTTTGATTCCGCCTTTGAGGAATCCATTCAAGCAAAGGTCATCGCGGAGCAGGACGCACTGAAAATGGAGAACAAGACAAAGGAAAAGGAGGAGGAAGCCAAGCAGGTGGTCATCGCCGCACAGGCGGAGGCGGACTCCAAGAGGATAGCGGCGGAAGCGGAGGCGGAGGCTATCAGACTTATCCAGGAGCAGCTTTCCAATTCTCCCGATTATACCGATTATCTTAAGATCGAACGCTGGAACGGCATACTCCCGCAGGTAGTGAGCGACGGAGTCAACCCCTTTGTGGCTTTGGATTCCTCTTCAAATACGGGATCGGCGGTCAGAAACGCATCGCCGAGCGCGAATATCAACGATAACGGTCAATAAATCCACGCAGACTTTTTAAAGGAAAACAACCATGAACAATTTCACTCAAATAAAGCATCAATGTATCGACCGCTTTTTCTCCCGCACCAATCCGATGCAGCGCGAAGCCATATATCAGCTTGAGGGCGCCGTTCTGATAATCGCGGGAGCGGGCAGCGGAAAGACCACCGTTCTCTGTAATCGAATAGCCAATATGCTCCTGTTCGGTAAAAGCTACGGCACCGAATTTGACCGCGAGCTTTCCGAGGAGGACGAAGCCTTTCTGTTGAGCTACGCCGACGGCGGCGAGGAAAACACTCCCGAAAACGTATCCCGCCTGTCGCAGCTCCTGGGCTTTCAGCGCGCCGCGCCTTGGAGGATAATGGCGGTCACCTTTACCAACAAGGCGGCGGGAGAGCTGCGCGAAAGGCTTCAGCGTATGAACGCGGGCGGCGCGGAGGTGTTCGCGGGCACCTTCCATTCGGCATGCGTAAGAATATTAAGGCGCGGAATAGAGGAATTGGGCTATAAAAGCTCCTTCACCATCTACGACGCGGACGACAGCCTAAGGGTAATAAAGGACGTTATGAAATATCTGAGCATATCGGACAAGGCGTTCACCGCCAAGGAATTTCAGTCCAAGATCAGCCGCGCCAAGGACAAGCTTATTGCTCCCGAACGCTTCCCCGTTGCGGGCGAGGGCGGACGGGCGGACTTTAAGCTCGAAAAAACAAGGGACGTCTACATCGAGTATCAGAAGCGTCTTAAAGCCGCCAACGCCCTCGACTTTGACGACATCATAATGAAAACGGTGCAGCTTTTGGAGACCTGCCCCGCCGTTTTGGAGCGCTGGCAGAACAGCTTCGATTACATAATGGTGGACGAGTATCAAGACACCAATACCGCGCAGTACAGGTTAGTGTCGCTTTTGGCGGCGGGCAGCGGCAACCTTTGCGTGGTAGGTGACGAGGATCAGAGCATTTACCGTTTCAGAGGCGCTACCATCGAAAATATCTTAAGCTTTGAAAAGGAATTTAACGCCAAGGTAATAAAGCTGGAGCAAAACTACCGTTCTACCGAAACGATCCTTGAAGCCGCCAACGCGGTCATCGGCAACAATATGCAGAGAAAAGGGAAAAACCTTTGGAGCGATCTCGGAGAGGGAGAAAAAATAAGCTTGAACACCTTCCGCAGCGAAATCGACGAGGCAAATTTTGTGGCTGAAAAGGTTTTGGAGCTGAAAAAGGACGGCGGCAGCTTTAACCAATGCGCCGTACTGTACCGTACCAACGCCCAGTCGCGCAATATAGAGCTGTCTCTTGCCAAAAGCGGCGTGCCCTACCGTATTATAGGCGGCACAAAGTTTTACGAGCGCAAGGAGATCAAGGATATGATCGCCTATATGAGCGTTATCAACAATCCCGCCGACACCGTAAGGCTGAACCGCATAATCAACGAGCCGAAAAGAGGCATCGGGGAGGCTACTCAGGCGGAGATATACCGCATAGCGGAGGGCTTGGGGATAACCCCCGTGGAGGTGATGGAGCGCTCGGGCGAATTTGCCGCATTGGAGAAGAAAACCAAGGTGCTGGAGCCTATGGGAAGAATGTTCCGCGAGCTGGGAGAGGACGGCGACCGACCGCTTGACGGAATAATAGACGATATTTTAGCGGTGACGGGCTATGAGGCGATGCTGAAAATGCAGGGCGACGAGGGCGCGGGAAGGCTCGAAAACATAAAGGAGCTCAAATCGGGCGCTATCGCTTTTATGCAGGAAAACGAGGAGCACAGCCTCTCCGATTATCTCGAAAACATCGCCTTGATAACCGACCTGGACAGCTACGAGGCGGACGAGGACAAGGTTATCCTTATGACCATGCACGGAGCCAAGGGTCTGGAATTTGAAAACGTATTTCTGGTGGGAGCGGAGGAGAATATTTTCCCCTCTTACCGTTCACAGCTTGACAGCAGCGAGATAGAAGAGGAAAGGCGGCTCGCCTATGTGGCTATCACAAGAGCGAAAAAGCGGCTGTTTATTTCTCACGCAAAGCAAAGACTGCTGTTCGGCTCCACTCAAAGAAACAGGGTCTCAAGATTTGTCGGAGAAATACCTTTAAAGTATATGGAAGCGAACGACCATACGGGAATTACCTCCGAAGGTCTTCATAAAACGCATAAGCCCGTCAAGGTGGGATATTTGCAGCAGGAGGCGCGCCACGCGCAGGTGGAAAAAATGGCGGCGCGCATAGCCTCCGCCCATGCCGAAAGCTTTTCCGCAGGGGACAGGATACATCACAAGGTATTCGGCGACGGCACGGTCGTCTCCGCAAAGCCCATGGGCAACGACAACCTGCTGGAGATCGCCTTTGATACGGCGGGAACCAAAAAAATAATGGCGAATTTTGCCAAGGTGGAGAAGATATAATAAACAGAAAGGAACCGTGTTAAAATGAAAGCGAAAAAAATAACGGCGGTATTGCTCTCCGCGCTTATCGCCCTGTCCTGCACAGGCGGTATCGGGGCAAGCGCCGAGACCGTTAGCAAAAGGACTTCCGAAAAAGCGTCGGGATCAACGTCTGCGGCAGCGGAGGACGACGAAAGGGAAAGCTTTCTGTCCTCGCAGCTTGAATTTTCCGTCGATCTGTTCAAAAAAAGCTTCGCCGAAAGCAAGGGCGAAAATATGCTTGTTTCGCCTTTATCCGCCGTACCCGTTTTGACCATGGCGGCGAACGGCGCGGATAAGGATACCCTTAAGGAAATGGAAAAAGCGCTGGGCGGCGAGTTAAGCATAGCGGAGCTGAACGATCGGCTTTCCGAGTACCTGTCGGGGCTTTATTCGGGAGAAAAATGCAGGCTTCATATTGCGGACTCCGTTTGGATCAAAAACATAAAGGGCTTAAGCATCAGATTCGACTTTTTAAAGACCAACAGGAAATACTACAACGCGCAGGTGTTTAAGGAGCCGTTTGATACGACCACGGTCGGAAAGATCAATAATTGGGTAAAGAAAAACACGGACGGCATGATCGAAAAAATGATCGGCGATATAGACCAAGATACGGTCATGTACCTTATAAACGCTCTCGCCTTTGACGCGGAATGGAACGCGCCCTATTCGGTTAACGACATTTTCCGCGAGACCTTTACAGCCTCGGACGGCAGCGTGCAAAACGCCGAAATGATGCGCTCCGAGGAAAAGTTTTATCTTTCCGACAGTATGGCGACGGGCTTTATGAAGCCCTACAAGGACGGCAAGTACAGCTTTGCGGCTATCCTGCCCAACAAAAACGTGACGGTGGAGGAATACGTCGATTCCCTTACCGCCGAGGGACTTTTGAAAATGCTCACCGAAAGAAAATCGGGAGCGATAGACACCAAAACGCCTAAATTCAAATACGATTACGATCTGCGCTTGGACGGGGTCTTAAAGGAAATGGGCATTGTCTCCGCCTTTGACGCGGAAAAAGCCGATTTTTCCAAAATGGCAAACGTGGAAAACGGCAATTTGTATATAGGAAGCGTTATTCAGAAAACCTTTATCGCGGTGGACGAAAACGGCACCAAGGCGGGCGCGGCGACCGCCGTCGAAATGAAGAACGACACTATCGCTCTTCCGCCCATTAAAAAGCAGGTGTATTTGGACAGACCCTTTATTTATATGATAGTTGACAATGAAACGAATTTGCCGATCTTTATGGGCTGCGTCGAGGAAGTGTCGGAAAGCGGCTTTGGCGGCGGTCTCAAAATAGATAAGAGCTTGCTTCAATAAAATCAGGGAAAGAGAGTGACAGTATGTTCGGGACAGACAGCTTAAAATGGAAAGAAATATTCGGTACGGCGTGGAAAAAATTTTCGGAGGCATGCCCCGAAATAGGCGGCTTTATCATTTTCCACGAGACCAACGAGGTGGTAACGGACGATAACGCAAAGGCGCTGTCGGGTATGGACAAGGCTCCCGAGTACAGCCGAATGTTGAATTTTTTGGGGAAGCTGCCTCTGCGTCTTGAAAACGGAACTCAGCTTGCGGCTCATATTCTTGAAAACAACGACCACTACACCGCGGGAATATTGAAAACGAGCGCGCTTCGGGTAAGAAACGCCGCGGCTCTTCCTACCTGCGACGTTTCTCGGCTGATAATAGAAATGACCAAGAATAAAGCCCCCTCTCTTTTGGCGTTGATAGCCTTGGAGACCCAAAGCGGCGGCGTTCCCTCCGAATATGAGGCATTCGGCGTTATCGGCGAAATTATCGGGATAGCGCCCGAAAACGCTCTTCTGTCCGTTCACTCCGCCAACCGCTTTTGGCTTTACATACCCGATTTTGACGGCGACCCCGCGGAATATCTTGCGGAGCTGCAAAAAAAAATCTTGGAGCTTTCGCCGACCGAAAGCGCGGGCGAGGCTTTTGCGCCGCAGCGCGCTGCCTTTTCCGCAGGCATAGGCGCAGACGTAGCTTCCCCCGCCGGGAAAATGAGCACCGCGGAGTTTGCTCTTTACGAGGCGGAGCTTAAGGGCAAGGGGAGCATTGTAAGCTATTCCGACCAGCAGTATGAAAGCGGAAAGAGCGAATATGAAAAGATGAGCCGCTTTCTGCGGCTGATAAACGATAATTTGTTCCTGTATCATTTCCAGCCCATCGTAAGCGCGAGAGACGGAGAGATAGTCGCTTATGAAATGCTTATGAGAAGCGACGGCGATATAAATATGTCTCCTCTTGAAATACTGGAGTGCGCGGAAAAGGCGAGGCGGCTTTACGATATCGAAAAGGCGACCATGAAAAACGCTCTGTCGATAATAGGGAAAAACCAGGATATGCTTAAGGACCGAAAGCTGTTCGTAAACTCCATTACCGCCCATATGCTCACCGATAAGGACTGGAGCGCGCTGGAGGGAGAGTACGGCGAGCTTATGGAAAAAATGGTGATCGAATTTACCGAGCAAACGGAAATAGACGATGCGAGCATAGACGCCATACGCACTCGGTTCGGGCGCAGAAACATAAAGATCGCCATTGACGATTACGGCACGGGCTATTCAAACACCTCAAATCTTATCAGATACGGCCCCGATTACGTAAAGATCGACCGTATGCTTATCGACGGCATAAACACAAAGCCCAAGGTGCGCAAATTAGTGTCGGGGATCGTTGAATTTATCCATGAAAACGGCTATCAGGCGCTTGCCGAGGGCGTCGAGACCTGCGACGAGCTTAAGACGGTGATACAGCTGGGCTGCGATCTTATTCAAGGCTATTACGTATCCAAGCCCAAGCCTGTAATGCTTCTGAATACCGCCGAAAGCATCTGCAGGGAAATTTCGGATATCAATATGGAAAATTTCGGAAACGTCGCCATAATTTACACTCCCGAGGAGGGCGAGGAGGTGGACCTTTGCGATATCGCCAAGGACGGCTACAACACCTTGACCGTAGACAAGGAAAACGTTACCCTTAAGGGCAGAGAGAGCGTTCCGTTGGAAATGACGGTATTGATAAAAAAGGATATAAAAACCCGCTTAACGCTTGAAAACGTGTATTTCAAAACAGCAAAGGGCAATCCGATCATTGATTTGGGCGAGAACTGCAAAACCGAGCTGATCTTGATCGGCAAAAACACTGTTGAGGGCAGGGGCATATATGTTCCCAAAAGGTCCGAGCTGAAAATTTCGGGGGTAGGAGACCTAAAGGTAATTTCGGATATGGACAACTGTTATGCCATTGGCGCCGATATAAACGACGAGCCCGGGAATATTTTCATGGAGCTGGACGGAAAGCTTTACGCGGAAGCCAACGGCGATACCGCTATCGGCATAGGCGGCGGCAAAAATCCCTCCTCCAACGTCATAAGCATCAAGGGCGGAGACGTATCCGTCGTATGCAACGGAAGATACTGCCTCGGGATAGGTATTGCGGACGGCGGCAGCATTGTGGATATAGAAAACAGCACATGCGATATTAAAATTTCCGCCCCCGACATAGTAGGGATCGGCTCCTTTAAAAACAGGGTCGATCTGCAAATCAAGAATTTCAAGCTGACCGAAAATCTAAGCGGCATCAATATAGCGGGGGTCGGCACCATATCCGAGGGCGACGGCAGGATTATCGTCACCGAGGGCAGCATAGACAATATTCTTAAGGGGCGCACCGTAAACGCAATAGGCACCCGAAACGGCAGCGTAAACTGCCATGTGCTCCATTCCTCGCTTGATCTGTACTGCGAATGTGCTTCGGTTTCGGGGATAGGCGATATGTACGGCAGCGGAGACGTATTCATAGAAGAAACGAGCCTCGGCTTTGAGTTCCACACAGGCAACGGTCTCGCCTACGGAAGCCGAACGGGACAGGTGAAATGCGTCAACTCCGACGAAAAAATAAGCATAAACGCATAAAGCCTTAATATGGGGCTGTAAAAAACGACCTGTCGAAAACGGGTCGTTTTTTGTTGTAATTTAAGTTTCCCCAAAATTCAAGGTAAAAAATCGGGAAACCTTTATGGCAAAAGGAAAAGCGCACATCTTAAAATGAAAATAAGCATT